>NZ_JDWE01000066.1:0-18695 GCF_000685765.2 Frankia sp. BMG5.23 | reverse complement strand
CGCAGAATCCGACACGACAACGCCCTGCTCCTGGCCATCCTCACTCTCGACAACCCCGCTGACCTGCATCAATGACTTTGCGGGTCACCCTGGCGGGTGGGCGGGGAAGTCTACGCTGTCCTCGTCCGCCGCACGCAGAATCGACTCCAACGAACCCGCGGTTTCACCGCTGTAGGGCGATGTCCTGGCGGTTACTTCCAGACCTCGAGCCAACTCGGTCTCGTTCGCTAGGTGGGTGCGCAGAAAGGCGTGGGCGACGCGGCCGAGTTCGGCGAGGTCGAACCGCCCGCTGTAGGTTAGATCGCGCAATGTGCGTGCGGGAGTGGTCACAAAAAGATCGGACCGGGTCGTCCACTCATCGGCAGCTACCTCGCCAGAGTGCAGGACGATGCCAGGATGAGAGCTCCTTGGCCGGGCTGGGCCAGCGGGAAGCGTGAACTCCACGCCGAGTCCCGGCCGGTCACCAATCCCGTAGACCCGCAGCGCCGTGGCATGGGAGACAACGCCGCACCCCGGGGCATCCCGCAGCCACCCCGGCCGCTCCGGATCCAGCATCAGCCACTGGCTGTACAGCCGCGGAAAAAGATGCCTCCCACCAGCGCGAATACGCATCACCCCCTCGATGACAGGCTCAACGACCCCTGCTTCTTTGAAACGCCCAAGCTCGACGACGGAGACACCGGCTCTCTCCGCTTGCCGCTCCGTGACACACCCCCACTGACCTTCAGCCAAATCACATAGCGTAGCGACCCGATCGATCATGTGCTTATGCTAACGTATGGCGCCCGTTGGTGTAGACCGCGCAGACACAGCGCAGGGCACGGAGGGCGTGGACATGAGCAGCGAATGGCTTACCACGTTGGAAAGCGGTGAGGAACCCCACGTTCTCCATCGAATGCGCACTGGATGGGCAGTGCTAGGCAGCACGCAGCATCTCCCCGGCTACTGCCTGCTCGTCTACGCCGGATCGGCAAACCATCTGACTGACCTTCCCCGCCCAGAACGAATGGACTTCCTTTTTGACCTGTCCCTTCTCGGCGAGGCCGTCTCGCAGGTATGCGCGGCTCGGGACGAAGACTTTCTGCGGATCAACTACGAAGTGCTGGGGAACCTCTGGCCGCATCTCCACGGCCATGTACACGCACGTTACAGGTGGGAGGAGGAGAGTCTCCGGGTCGGCCCCGTTTACCTATATGGCGCGGAGCGGACGAAGAAGGAACACGCGATTAGCGCGGCACACAACCAGCTTCACGCCGATCTACGAGCGGCACTATCCACCCTCACACGCGACGCGTATGGCACGTGACGAGCGTCGTTGAACTCTCCTGGCGAGGGATGCGGTTACCAGCCGGACCCGGCATGTCTCAGTCTCTTCCCCCCGACCCGAGGCATGCCAGGCTGTTCGGGTCTACACCAGCGGCGCCGCGGCGGACACGCTGAGTGTCAGGCGGCTGGTCATGTCGAGTTTCACCTCGCCGTACGGGGCGACGTGCGTCCAGAATAACGGGGTCAGGCCGCGCCGGTCGGCGTCGGTGAGCTGCTCGGCCCAGGCGTCGTCGGCGAGGACGTCCTGGAGCATGAGCGTGTTGACGTAGACCAGGGCGGCCTGCAGGACCCGTAGGCAGAGGACGGAGAGTTCCTGTTCGTCGCGGCGGTTGGTGGCGATGTCGCCGCCCTTGCCGAAGAAGATGACGCTGTTGGCGCGGTTCCAGGACTCGACGACGTTGAGGCCTTCGCCGATCTCGCGTTGCAGGTCCCGGTCGCGTAGGTAGCGGGCGACGAACAGGGTCCGCTGGGCCCGCCCGACTTCGATCATGGCCTGGTAGGTGGGGTGGATCGCGTTGGTGCGGTTGAAGCGGCGCAGGATCGCCTCGGCGGAGGCGGTGCCGGTCCGGATCGCGGTGGCGTATTTGATCATCTGGTCGTACTGTTCGGCGACGACGTCCCAGCGGATCGGCCGGGTCAGCGCCGGGCCGAGCCGCGGGTAGGCGTCCGGTTCGCCAGCAGCCGGCCGGTAGAGCCGAACCTTGTTGATCCGCTTGATGCGCGGGAGCAGGTCGAAGCCGAGCAGACGGGTGATCCCGAAGCCGATCTCGGACTGGCCGTGGGAGTCGACGTAGGTGCCCTCGACCTCCATCGCCGTGCCGTGCCGGATCGCGCCCTCGACCATCGCCGCGACCTCGGACGCCGAACAGGTGAGCAGCTGGGAGTGGATCGCCATGCTTTTACGTTCGACGTGCCAGTAGATCAGCACGCCGCGGCCGCCGTAGCGGGAGTGCCACTCGGTGAAGATGTTCTGGTCGAACGCGCCGAAGTGCGTCGAGTCGCTGGCCACCGCGGTGGAGCCGGAGCCCCAGACCTGCTGTGCCCGGGCGGCGAAGGTGGCGTTGGCGATCTCGACGGCGACCGTGCGGGCGAGCTCGGTGGTCAGATACCGGCGGCGCACGTAGCGGAGGTCGTCCTCGCTGTGGCCGTTCTGCGCGTTGCCGGCGACCGCGCGGATGCCGGTGTTGGTGCCGTAGGCGTAGATCGCGAGCATCAGCCGTTCGGCGAGCACCTCGGGGGCCAGGTCGCCACGGCCGGCCATGGTGGTCGCGGTCGCGAGGCAGCCGGTGCGCAGGACCGCCTCCTTGAGCATGTCGATCAGGGGGACGGTGCCCCACCGGGTCCGCACCTCGGCCTTGAGGCGGCGCAGGTTGCGCGGTTCGGGTGCGGCGTCGAGGTCGGTCAGCCGGATCGGGCCGTTCCTGCCCCGCTCGGCGATCTCCAGCCAGGGCAGCTTCGGCAGCGCGGTGTCGAGCGCCGCGAGTTCGGTCCGCATCTCCTCACGTAGCTGGTCGATGAAGGCGGTCGGGTCCAGCGGCTTACGCAGGGCGGCGTAGTGCGTGGCGCGCTGGGCCTCGAAGTCGGCTGGCAGGTCTTCATCGGGGTTGCGCCACTTCTCCGCGCCGACGACCCAGATCTCCTTGCAGCGCAGGCTGTCGCGCAGGGCCTGGAAGGTGCAGATCTCGTAGACGCCGCGGACGACCCGCTTCGGGCCTTTGGCCCGGTCGGTGAACACCAGCTCGTTCCAGTCGCCCAGCAGCCCCTTGTGCGTCGGGACCGTCTCGCCGGCGGGGAGGTACGTCAGCCGGGTGTCGGCGTATCGGCGGATCAGGTCGAGGGCGTCGAGGACCGGCCGGTGGGTGTCGTTGTTCGACCGGAACTCCAACACGTCGAGCAGCGCGATCAGCCCGCGCCGGTAGTGGTTCGAGTACGACGCCTTCAGCGTGGTCCGCACGGTGCGCCGGTACACCGGCCCCTTCGTCTTGAACTCGGCCACCAGCTCCCGCAGCGTCTGCTCCCCACCCGCGACCGCCGGGAACACCACCTCACGGACCGGCTCGTCCGGACTGCTGAGCGAGGCCTCAGCGATCGCGAACAGGATGTTCTCCTTGCCGGTCACCCGCTTGAACGCGTTGATCAGCTCCTCGGTGACCTTCCGGTCCGCCCGCGCGCCGATCCGGTGCACCGTCGAGATCAGCAACTCCACCAGCGTGTCAGTGATCTCCCCGTGCCGGTGGTGCAGCAGCGCCGCGAGCAATGTCAGCATCAGCGGGTCGGGATGGTCACGCAGGTGCGACGGGGACTCCACCGCGGCCCGGGTCCGCCACGCCGCGACCACCCGCGGGGCGACATCGGCGAACAGACCGTCGGGCAGGTCGACCGCGCGGACCGCACGCAGCTTACGGATCTCGGTCAGCATCGAGTCCAGGCTGACGTTGCCCGGCACCGACTTGATCAATGCCAGTGCCGAATCCTGACCGGTGTCGTCGTCCGGGACATCGACCGCGACCAGGGCGCGGATCAGCCACATCTACCAGAACTACGTACGGGCCGAGACGCACGCCGCCGCGAACGCCCCGCTGATCGCCGGGCAGGCCGACATCGCCACCGCGCAGGCGTGGGGCGGGGCCTGGTCGCCGCGGTCGACGGCACCCGGTTCGTCGTGCCGGTCCGCTCGATCCACGCCCGGCCGAACCCGAAGTACTTCGGCCGGCGTAAGGGCGCCACCTACCTCACCATGGTCAACGACCAGGGCGTGGAGGTGGCCGGAATGGTGCTGTCGGGCACGCCGCGGGACTCGCTGCATGCCATCGACCTGATGTACCGCAGGATCTTCAAGACCCTGCACGTGCTGGCCTACGTCGACGCCGAGTCCTACCGGCGAGCTATCAAACGGATGCGCAACCTGCAGGAAGGCCGCCACGGCCTGGCTAAGCACGTCTTCCACGGCCGGCGCGGGGAACTACGCGAGCCGTACCACGCCGGCATGGAAGACCAGCTCGGCGCGCTCGGCCTGGTCATCAACTGCATCACGTTATGGAACACGGTCTACCTGGACGCGGCGTTGGACAAGCTGTGCGCCGAGGGCTACCCCGTCAACGGGCCGACGGGTCAGGCACCGCCTGCGGTGACGACGGCGTCGGTGAGGAACCCGGCGGTAAGCCCAGCCAGGATCCCGACGTAGAGCAGGTCCTTGCGGCCGAGGCGCGACGCCACCCCGATGAGCTGCACGACGACGTAGAGGATCGAACCCGCCGCCAGCGACAGGAAGATCACGCTCAGCGGGTCGCTGGTGAACTGCCGGCCGATGGCAGTGCCCGCCACGGTGGGACCGCCTCCGATGAGCCCACACAGCAGCAGGAAGCCCCAGCCGGGCCGGTCGGTCTCGGCGGCGAGCGGCGCGACGATCCCGAAACCTTCGGTTGCGTTGTGTAGCGCGAAGCCGATCACGAGGAGGGTGGCCAGGGCGATCTCACCCCGGCCGGCGCTGCCGCCGATGGCCAACCCCTCACCGAAGTTGTGCAGGCCGATGCCCACGGCGATGGTCATCGCGAGCCGGCGGGCCGGGGAATGGCCTGACTCGACCGGCGGTGTGCGTGCGGTGAGCTCGTCGGCCGCCATGGCACCCGGCCCGACGCGACGCGGCCGCCCGGCCGCATCGACGGGCTGTGGCCGGTGAGAACGGCGCGCGAGCGCACGTTCGTAGCCGAGCAGGCCCAGGAGCCCGATGGAAAGGCCGCCCAGAAACAACGCTCCGTACCCGAAGACTGGCGCGAGGCCGCCCGTGTGGTCATGCACCTTGCCCAGCGCGGCGTCGAGAGGCTCCCAGGCGTGCGCGAGCACGTCCCACACCAGGAAGATCAGGATACCGACCGCTGTCGCGTTGAGAAACTGGCTCACGGCCGGCATCGGCCGGCGCAGCCGGCCCAGCGGAAGACCGAGCAGGATCGTCACGCCCGCGACTAACCCGAGAATCAGTGTCCGTGTCTCGCTCACATCAGCCCCGTCGTCGTGTCCCCCACCGATGGAGCCGAAGCTTAGGTTAACCTCAGCTACGACACAAGCATGCGATCGCAAGCCGCGCTTGCCGCGGGAAGCAGCACCCGGACGTGCCCCGGCGCACGCCGATCCGGCGAGGCCGGCGACGTCATCTGGCACGAGTTCATGGGCGAAGTGGGCCGAGACCGGCCCGGCCGTACACCCTCCACGGCTATGAGCTGTTCAAGACCAAGCATCCGAGCCGTCTTCCAGCCGTAGGGGCCTGATCCAGGGCGGGCTGAGAGCTGAGGCGTGTTCGAGGTCGGATCTTCGCGGGCGACCCGACCGGCGCCCGCCACGGCTGGCCGCGCGGGCTCGAGCGGCCGGGGCTTGCGAGCTGAAGCAGTTTGCCCGAACCGCCGGCCGCGACGAGCTAGTGCTGGGTGCGGGCGGCGCGGCCGCCGGGGAACATGACGGCGAAGGTGGCGCCGCCGTACTGGTTGTACTGTTCGACGAGCGAGACGTCGCCTCCGCCGCTGCGCGCCACCCGTTTCGCGAGCGAGAGTCCGAGGCCGGAGCCCCCGTTCCCGCTCCAGCCGGGTTCGAACAACGTCTCCACCCACTGGTCGGGCACCCCGGGGCCGCTGTCGGCCACGAGTAGGGTCACGTTTCGGCCGTCGGCCCGCGCACTGACCCAGGCGCGGTCCGAGACCTGGAGTGCGTTGTTCAGGATCGGGGCGAGCGCGCGGATGGCGAGTACCTCGGGAACGTTGATCGAAAGCGCCGGGGACAGGTCGACGTTCACGTGGCCGCGGGGCAAAGGCAGGCCTTTGAGCTTGACCGCCAGGTCGTCCAGCTGCGTGCGGTCGCTGTGAAGCGCCTGGCGGTGGCGGCGGGCAAGGTCCAGCAGCGCACTGATCGTGTTGGACATCGACGCGCTGGAGTTCTTGATGAGTGCGACGTCCTCGCGCGCCTGGTCGTCCAGATCGGTGCGCAGCGCGAGCAGGTCGGCGGCTCCGTGGATGGTGGTCAACGGCGTCCGAAGCTCGTGGGCGAGCTCCGAGGTGAGACGCTGCTCGGCCCTGATGACGGAGGCGACCTTGTCCAGCAGCCCGTCCAGGGTGCTGCCGAGAGCCCGGATCTCGTTGGTCGGGGCTCCGAGTGCGAACCGGCGCTCGAGGTCGTGCTCGCTCCACTCGGCGGCCGTGCGTGCCATCTGCTCCACCGGGCTCAGCACCCGCCTGCTGATCCACGCCGCCGAGCCGGCGGCCATGAGGACGAGCAGCGCCCCGGCGATGATGGAGACCACCATCGCTGCCTGCTCGTTCCGCTCGTAGGGAGCCAGGGGCTCGGCGAGGATCACCACCCCCTGCAGCTTCGATGAGGTCGTGAAGGGCAGGGCCATGATGGCGAAGGGTTCGCCGCCTTCGACGATGCGCTGCCTGTCCGTTGTGGAAAGTTCCTTGTACTCCTCCTGCATGGAGGGCGGAATGGTTCCGGCGACCCGTGACCCCGAGGTGTCGTAGACCGCGACGCCCGGGTTGAGCTGGGATCGGGGCACGTGGAGGGCCCCGTCGGGTGACGCCGCACTGATGCTGGCCACCAGGGCCTTGACGTGATCGTTCAGCACCCTGTCCGTGGTGCTGCGCGCGGCGCCGGCGAGGGAGATCTGGACAACGATCACCAGACCGGCGGCGACGGCGCTGGCGAGGAGGGCCGTGATCGTGACGAGCTGTGCCCGCAGACTCAGTCGGTCCCGCCACCGCAGGCGCCAGGTCACGACCCGGGAAGCCCAGTTCGCCACCGTTCGCCTAGCCATCCTTCCGCGTCATCGTGAATCCGACGGCTCGAATCGTCTCGATTCCCGTCGGCGAGTCGATCGACTCGAGTTTGCTCCGCAGACGGCGGATGAAGGAGTCGACGGTGTTGTCGCTGACGATCGCTCCGTCGGGCCAGGCAGCGGCGATGACACTTCTTCTGCGCACCACCTCGTGCGGCCGAGCGGTGATCGCCGCCAGCATCCGGAACTCGGTGGGGGTGAGGCGTACCTGTCCCGCCGCGGTGCGGGCCGAGTGCGTGACCGGGTCGAGGACAAGCCCGCCCGCGCTGATGGCGCTGGCAGGTCCACGGCGCGCCAGAACCTCGAGGCGTGCCAGAAGCACCCGCAGGTCGAACGGCTTGGTGACATAGTCGTCCGCGCCGGCGGCGAAACCGGCAAGATGGTCGTGCGTCGCACCGAGCGCGGTCAGGAAGAGGACGGGAGCGCGCTGCCCGACTGACTTGAGCGCCTGGACGACATCGCGGCCGTCAGCGTCCGGCAGGCCGATGTCCATGATGATCACGCCGACGTTGTTGTCCGGGCTGAACTGGCGGAGCGCCTCGCGGCCATCGTGGGCGACGACCACCTCGTAGCCAGCCTGACGCAGCCCTCGGACAAGGATGGTCCGGATGGACTCCTGGTCCTCGCAGACCCCGATCGTGATCATCGCTTCCTCCGTCAGTACTGCGACCCTTCATGTCCGGTCCGCATGATGACGAGCAGAACCTGCACGCAACCTTGACGGCCAGTCGGCGCTTCGCGGCGCAGACTCGGCGGCGGGCGCCGAGCCGAGGTGTTCTCCGCGTCGCGGCGACGCCTGCTCGTGACCCAGACGCTCGGGCCGACACTCGTACAGGTTGATTGCAGGATCTCTTCGCGATGCTGCCACACATGACCACCGAACTGACCGTCAGCCGACCCTCCTCCCGGGAGGGCGAGATGCTGAACAAGGTCCCCGAGATCACGATCTGGTTCTGGGTAATCAAGATCCTCTGTACCACCGTCGGCGAGAGCTTCGCCGACTGGATCAACATGACGCTCGGCGTCGGCCTCACCAGGACGGCGCTCCTGTTCACCGCTGTCCTGGCCGCGGTGCTCTATGTGCAGATGCGGCTGCGCCGATACGTGCCGTTGGCCTACTGGCTCACCGTCGTGGTCGTGAGTATCACCGGCACGCTCTACACCGACATCCTCACGGACAGCCAGGGCGTTCCGCTGAAGGTGAGCACCACGATCTTCGCTCTCCTCCTGGCGGTCGTCTTCGGCGTCTGGTACGCGCGTGAGCGCACCCTGTCGATCCACAGCATCACCTCGACGCCCCGCGAGGCGTTCTACTGGCTCGCGGTCCTGGTGACCTTCGCGCTCGGTACCGCCGCCGGCGACTGGACCCTCGAACTCAGCGGCTGGGGCCCGGGCAAGGCGGTCCTGCTCCCGGCCGCCCTCATCGCGATCGTCGTCGTCGCCTGGCGGTTCGGCGGGCAGCCGGTGCTCGCCTTCTGGTTGGCCTATATCCTCACCCGGCCGCTGGGCGCCAACATCGGCGACTGGTTCGCAACCCCGAAATCCGAGCAGGGACTGGGCCTGGGCACCGCTCTCACCAGTGTGATCTTCCTCGTCGCCATCGGGGCCACCGTCCTCTACCTCACCTGGTCGAAGGCGGACGTCATCCCCGAGTCGGAGGCGCCGGACACCGGCGTCCACGGCGCGGGCCCCGGCCGAGAGCGACTCGCCCTCAGCCTCTACGCCGTGGCCGCACTCGCGGCCGGGCTTCTGCTCCACCACACCGCGCAGACCCCGCACACCTCTCCGATCGCGGCGGAGGAGGGCGGATCGGCCTCCAACACCATCCAGCTCACCCCCGCCCAGGCAGTCGCTCACTTCCCAGCGGCCGATATCGCCAGCCTCAAGGCGATCGTCGACGACACGCTCACCAAGGTGAACACGGGCGACCAGAGCGGTGCCAAGGCCCGGATCAAGGGTCTCGAGACGACCTGGGACGATGATGAGTCCACGCTCAAGCCCATGGACAGCAACGCCTGGACGTTCCTCGACGGTCGGATCGACGACGCCCTCAGCGCAGTGCGGGCATCCCACCCTGACCCCGCCAGCGAGAAGCAGGCGTTGACCGCGCTGTCCACGTCTTTGGGCGGCTGACGAGTCACCGGACGGTGGATGGTCATCAAGCCGGCTGCCGCGCCTCTGTGGGAGAGGCACGGCAGCCGCCTCGGCGAGTGCGCGGCGTAGGCGGGTCCTGTCGGCCTCAAGGACCCAGCTGGTTGGCACTGTTGCGTCGGCGAAGCTCGCCATCTCGGCGACCGATCAGTCATGCTCGAGTGATGCGTCGACGTCGTGTCCGTCCACCGGTTCCGACGTCAGAATTCGCCGGGTTCCGGTTCCCGCCGAAGGTGATTGTCCAGGGCGGCGCCTGTGGGCGTGTTCCCGGGGGGTGGGGCAACGGGGCCCGGTAGGGACGGGATTGCCTAGCTAGGGGGACCGCGCCGAGTGCGAACCAGCCGATCAGCGGCCAGCGCAGCTCCCGGTGATTGAACCAGGCCCGGCTGCCGTTGCTGGACAACTGGGTCAGCGTCAGCACGGGCACCGCGAAGCGCAGCCCGAACAGTGCGGTAAACACCGGCAGGAGCAACACGCCGCCGCCGACGCGGCCAACAGCGTCAGCCCGGGCGTTGAGCTTCGGTTTCTTGCCGCGGAGCCGGCCCTTGGCCTTGTCGATCTTCATGCCTTCCCGGGTCCGCATCCGCAGACCCGCGGCGCCGGCGGTGAGCCGCTGCTGCCGCTGGGCATCTTCCGGGACCGCAACTTCGCGCTCTCGAACGTCGCCGTCGCCGCGGCTGGCGCGGCCGTCCCGGCGGTGCTGGTGCCGCTGTACTTCTATCTGGAATCGGTGCGCGCGATGTCCGGCGCGGACGCCGGGCTCGTGGTCGCGCCGATGGCGATCCTCGCGATGGTGTGCGTGCCGATCATTGGGATCTTCGGGGACCTGATCCATCCGCGGGTGATCCCCTCGGCGGGTTTCGCGCTGTTCGCGGTCACGCTGATGATTTTCGCGATGTTCATGACGCCGGACTCAGTCATTGGCTGTTCGTAGCATATGGGTATGGGCGAAACGGGCACAGGGCCAGGGCAGGCGCGGATTCGGCGTCAGGCGCGGTACGGGCGTAAGCGGGCGTCGCGGGAGGACTGGGCGGGGCAGTCCGCGGCGATCTACTGCCGGATTTCGCACGTGGCGGACGAGGACCAGACGGGGGTGGACCGGCAGGAGCGGATCTGCCGGGAGGTGGTGCGCCGGTTGGGGTTGCGGGTGGCGCATGTGTTCGTCGACAACAACCGGTCGGCGTGGAAGCGTGATCGTAAGCGCAAGGGGTGGGATCGGCTGTTGGAGGTGGCGCGTGCTGGTGAGGTTCAGCATGTGGTGGCCTACCATCCGGACCGGCTGATGCGACAGCCGAAGGATCTTGAGGAGTTGTTGGCGATCTCGGATGATCGGGACATCACTCTTCATGGGCAGGCCAACCAGCGGGACCTGTCCGATCCGGATGACCGGTTCTTCCTGCGGATCGAGGTGGCGCATGCGTGCCGGTCGTCGGATGACACGTCGCGGCGGATGAAGGACGCGATGGTGGACCGGGCCAACGACGGGAAGCCGCATCCGGGCAAGCGCCGGTTCGGCTACACACCGGACGGCATGAGCATCGTCGAGGCGGAGGCGGAGGTGGCGCGGGACATCGCCGCGCGTTACCTGGACGGCGCCACGTCGATCCAGATCGCCGCTGTGCTCAACGAGCAGGGCAAGGTGACCGCCAGCGGGCGGCCGTGGGACGAGTTCTCCGTGCTGGCGGTGTTGGACTCGCACCACGCGGCGGGTATCCGGGTGTTTCGAGGTGAGGAGATCGGTCAGGGGATCTGGCCTGCGATCTTCGATCCGGGGACGTGGGCCGAGATCCGCGACCGGCGTTCCTACCGGGCCGCCGCGCACGCGGCGACCAGGACCCCCGCCCGGTTCTTCCTGCTGCGCGGGATCGTGACGTGCAAGCGGTGCGGCACGCGGATGGCCGGTACCGGTGGGCATGTCTCGCCGGGTTACCTGTGCTCGCGCAAGTACCGCACGGATGAGCAGAAGTGCTCCCGGCGGATCAACGCTCCGGCGTTGGAGGCGTTCGTCACGGATGCGGCGGTGGATCTGCTGACGCGGTTGGACCCGTCGGGGCAGGAAGCCGCCGCGACGTTGACGGATGCCGACCAGGCCGCGATCGAGGAGGACAACGCGGAGCTGGCGGAGTTGAAGGCGATGTGGAACGCCCGGGAGATCAAGTCGCGGGAGTACCGGGAGATGCGCCGCACCGTGGAGGAGCGGATCAAGAAGGTGCAGCGCAAGACGGTGGTGCGCCCGGCGGTGGAGGTGCTGGCGGGGCTGACCGGGCCGCATGCCCGCGCGGCGTGGGATGCGCTGGTGGAGGCCGAGGAGTACGAGCGGATGAACGCGGTGCTGCGGTTCCTGTTCGCCGCTGTGGTGATCGACGAGTCGCGGGTGCCGCGTGGCCAGTTCGACTACAGCCGTATCCACATCGATCAGAACCCGCTGTGACCCTGGCGGGTAGCAGACGCGCAACGGCCGCGGGGCCGCCCACGGTGAACGTGGGCGGGCCCCGTGCCGTTGTCGGTCTGTTCGTGCCGCTGTGGCGTTCTCAGGCCGCGTGGGGGCCGTCTCGCCCGTCGTCGGTGGCGGTGTCGGGTGGGGACAGCAGTCGGGCGAGGCGGTCGGCCGAGCGGCGGCTGATCGTGGTGGTGAATCCGGCGCAGACCCGCGCGAGGTGAAACGCCCGGTCGGTCGGATCACCGCCCGGCGGGTCGGTGGTCGATGGCTGGTCCGGTGGTCCGTCGTCGTCGGTGGGGGTCGGCGTGGAGGGGGGACGACGGGTAACGGACGGACCGACCAACGGCACCTCACACGGCGATGCGCCTGGTCGGGTCGACCGGGCGCGCGGTGCGGGGACACGGCGAAACAGGCCCTGACATCAATCACAACGCCGACCGGCGGCTATCTATTCCAAACGCAGGCAAACACAGGCAAACAGCGATCAGCGGTGTAGCGCGTAGCGGTGGTACCCGCCGTCCACCGGCCGCCAGAGCCGCGTGGACGGCTTGGCCGCGTCGGGCCGCTACCCGCTACACCTCTACGTCCGCGCAGGTCAGCGCGGCCACGGCGTGTAGCGGCGTAGGTAGCGCAGCCGCTACCCCCGCCCCACGCCGCTACCCCCGCCGGACCGCGCCGCGACGAGCCCGGCCGGATCGGGACAGCATCGCCGTCAAGCTGCCCGCCCGGAACGTGCGGGCGGGGGTAACCGGTAAGGCCCGCCTGGGCGACCCGAGAGCCGTATTAGGCCGGGTTGACGGGTCGGGCCGCGCCGCGGGTTACCCGTTACACCGATGCTCGTGCGCAGGTCAGCGCAGGTCTCACGAGTAACCGAGGGTGTAACTCTGCGGTTACGGTCCTGCCCGGCGGTTACACGTCGACGGGCCGCCACCGGTGTCCGTGGGCGGCCCGGTGGCGGGTTCTCAGGCCGCGTGAGAGTCCTGCTGCCCGTCGTCGTCGGGCGGGGACAGCAGTCGGGCGAGGCGTTCCGCCGAGCGGCGGCTGATCGTGGTGGTGAATCCGGCGCAGACCCGCGCGAGGTGAAACGCCCGGTCGGTCGGCCCGCCCGCCTCTGGCGCCGGTTCGGCGCCATCCGCGCCCGTGCCCGCCGCTCCGGTCCGCGGCGGCCCGTCCGCGCTGTGCGGTGGATCGTCGCGCGGGTCGGTGTGAGCGGGACGGGGCAGGCGGGACGGATCGACCACGGCACCTCACAGAACAGGCAGAGGGGGAATTCGGCGAATAAACGCTAACCGTGCGATCCGCTTTCGCCAAGAGCGGCACGTTCCGCAGGCCACCCCCCTGCCCGCGACCATGATTAGATAGGATGCCAGTAGGCAACTAAGTCTTGGCCCACTTGGGTACACCCCAGATACCCTCCGAGCTGCGCAGATGCGCCACGCCGGGTGTACCCACTAAGCAGGTACACGGTTGGGGTCTCCGTTGGGTACGCGGACGGGGCACCGGTTGGGACATCCGGCAAACGGGGCATTTTATCGCAAAAGCGGCACGGCGGTGTGGGCGAGATCACAGCGAAAGGGGGTTCCCTGTGGGCCTGCTGGCGTCCGTGCCAGATGCCGCTGTCAGGGAAAGCCGACAACTGTGGTTGTCGCTCGGCTGCCATGCGCGCGAGCTATACCGCTGCCGGAGAACGGCACGGAAAGGGGCCACATCACGGCTCCGCAGGCCGCTCCTATACTTTCAACAGTACCCGTTGGGTATTTAAGTCGCGGAGTACTTGGGTGGGTGTGAAAGGTGCTATGACCTGCGCCAGTGCGGCATCGCAGACCCACCCGTCTTTACGGGGGGTCCGGCGGGCGGGCCGATGGGGGGTCCGGTGGGCGGACCAACGGGAAGCCGGACAATTCTGGCCAAGCAGGATGTAGCGGACCTGCGGCCGCCTGCGGACGCGCTGATGCCCAGCGGCCGGGGCCACGGCCGTCCAGAACCGACGCCCGGACCCACCGGACACCCACCGAGGCGCCTCGACTGAACACGTAGACCGTGGGGGTACGAGTCGGGATGTCCTCGGGTGACCCCAGCGGCAGCGCGACCTGCGCCAGCACGCCCCAGCGGGATAGCGGCTCAAACGGGAGATCGGAACGGCGACCGGTACGGCTACACGACGGGCGGGGGGCGTGCCGCGATGATGTTCAGAGCGCAGGTTGCCATGGCCACGGTCGCGGACCGAGGAGTCCCCGTATGGAATCCACGCGTTTCCGTGCCTCGGATTGCCATCCATCGTCTTTTGAAGCCTGCTGAGCTACGTAACAGGCCATGCGTAGCTCGCGAATGTCCCGGAGGGTTTCGAAGCCGCTCCAGTTCGTGACGTCGTGGCCGTAAACCTCGACGAACTCAGCGTACTCTCCGGCTGTGATCCAGGCGAAGGAGCTGTGTTTGATGGCGGTCGATACGAGGTCCCATTCAGGTGGGCCGATAGAGAAGCGTTCGAGGTCGAGGAGTACGGTTTGGCCGTCAGGGGTGACCACGAGGTTCCCTCCCCACGCGTCGCCGTGAACGGCGCTGAGCGGCAGCCCTGGCGGCAGGCTGTTGTACCGACTTGTTAGAGTCTCGACTCGGTTTCGCAGCCAGTGACGGTCAGCGGCGGTTAGCGTGCGTGCCCCCTCGATGCGCTCGCGTAGCCGTGTCATGGGTGACAGGGGATCGAGCGTAAATCCAGTCGGTGGTGGAATGGCGTGAAGTGCCCGCAATGCTGCTGCCACCTCCCGTGGTGTCCCGTGTCGGTGCGGGGGTAGTTCCTGCCAGAACGTCACGGCGTGCCCGCTGATGACAACTGGCTGATGGGCGGCGCCTGGCAGCGCCAGCGCGCGAACGGCAGGGAAACCGTTCTCTTCAAGCCAGCGGGAGACCGTCACCTCTTTGGCTGCGACTTTCTCCTGGCCTGCGCGGCTTATGCGGGCGATAATGCCGCCCGGGAGACGGAAGATGGTGTTCTCGCCCTCCCGGAGGAGTTCGGCCGAGCCGTACGGAACACCCGCGTGGACGCAGGCTGTCCGCAGTAGTTCTGTACTGTCCCCGCTCGGCTTGTCGCGATGCTGGCCGCTCATGCGGAGCTGGTGACCGTCTGAATGTTATGCCTGAGTTCCGCGACTTCATCGATCCGTTCGTGTCGTTTCGCGAATGTTCCTAGCTCGCGTATGTCATCTGCCGCCCGTCGAGAATGTACTTGTCCTGCGGCGCGGAGTGCCGCGGAGCCGACGATGGCCGCTTCTTGCGGGTCGCCGGTCTTCATCATGAGCGACGCGAGTTTTGTCTGGCTGATGGCTATGGACCGGGCGAACGTGGCGCTGTGTCCAGTGACCGCACCGTCCAGACGCCGCGCAGCCTCCGGCGCGTGCCTGGCGTTTCTGACCGCCAGATCGAAAACGGCGTGACCGGTGTCTCCGACGTGTTGAGCGAGGTCGTAGTAGGCCATCCAGACCGGATCGTTTTCCGGCTCGGACTGGCTAAACTCGTCGTCGGCCTGGCCGATGATCCGTAGCGTCTCCTGCTCCCGACCCAGCTTTGCGAGCGCACGTGCCTTGGCGGCAAGGAGCATGGCGCGTTCGGTGGGCGTAAGGCGTTCGGCACGAATGAAAGCGACGTCTACCAGCGTGAGGCCCATATCAGGGTCGCCTCGCCAGATAGCCTGCCTGGCCATCGACGAAAGCGCTTTTGCTCTCAGGTGCCAGTCACCCGCCTCCTCGGCACACGCGAGCGCGAGAGAGAACATTCTTCGAGCATCCTCGTGGACGTAGGCGTCGAACGCCATGAACGCTGCGGTATGCGCGAGGAAGCCGACCGAGGTAAACAGTTCGTCGCGCAGACGTTCCGGGCAGCGTGCGTTCAGGAGATTCACGGCGTAGCGGAGCTGGCCGGCGACCGCCTCGCGTACGAGCCCGCCGCCGTACGTGTGGTCAACCGTTCCGAACAGACGCGCCGCCATTCGCAGTTGATCAATCTCTTCGCGCCCCACGACGGCGGGCACGTCGGGAGGGGGACTCGTGGCCAGCTCGGTGAAGGAGCCGGTCACGACGGCGGCGCCTACGCCTGCCATGGCGCGCAAGAACTCGCTTCGGTTCACGTCCTCAGTGTTCCGCTCTGTGCGACGTGGTCGACGGAAGCCCAGCTCCCGATCTTGCTTGGTGGCCAGGACGGCGTGAAACGCCTGCCGGTACAGCGCGTCAGGCCAGCGGATCAAGCCGCGTTCCAGCTTGCCGATGTAGTTCCCGTCGATCGCCGTCTCACGCCCGGTCTGCTCGTAGATCCAGGCGTTGACCATCTCGGCTAGCTCGCGTCGGGCCAGGGGCTCGCCTGGTGCCTCGGGCGACTCCACACGGACGCGGGCCGCCCGGAACAGGTGGTTCGGTTCCGCCATCGTCTCGTTCCTTCCGGGGCGCTAACGGCCCATCATGGCACGCCCGCCATGCGGCCGTAAGTGGTCCGTCACGGGCCGTAGACGATCAATCCCCCCTATCATCCCCTTGACATCCCTGCTCCCTGACCTGCCGGCATGAGCCGTGGACGCGCTGAACTGAAAGAAGGCCACACGGTGGCCGAAGAACACGCGGCGGAACGAGCGGGAAAGGGCGTCGGCATCATCATGGCCGGAATTAGCCTACGAGTCGAGTTGGAACGTCTACGTGATCGTATGCGCGCCGTTGGGATGACGCATGAAGAGATCGCCGCCGAGTTCTCGCGTCGCTATCGGCTGCGCCCCCGGCCCGCTTTTCGCCACGCTCACGGCTGGACGCTGCAACTGGCCGCTGACCGTATCAACGCCCGTGCCGCGGATCTGGACATCGACCCACAGGGCAAGGCGACCATGACCGTGCCTCGCCTGAGCGAATTGGAGAACTGGCCAAATTCCACTCGCCGCAGGCCGACCCCGCAGATGCTCGCGCTTCTCGCCTCCGTATACGGGACCGACGTACACAGCCTCTTGGACATCGCCGACCGCGAACACCTCCGACCGGAGGACAGGCTTCTCCTCGACACGATGAAGGCGGCCGGTCATAGGCCACAAGACCCGACGTCGGACGCCGATACGCCGGGTATCCCCGAGCGGCCGTTCCCGCCCGCACGGCCGCCGCGCTCTCCCTATTTCGGGCTCTCCACCCTCCCGCCACAACCAGAAGACCTCACCACGACGAACGTGCTGCTCTATCTCCAGCGGCTCAGGACAAGCCCCGTCGCGGGCGCAGGTGGCCCTGAGCCCGATCACATCGCGTGGGCAGCTCTCACCGAGCGGGCAGACGCCATCGCCCACGAGTTGCGCTGGCTCACCAGTCACGTGACCAGAATCGCCGGACGGATCAGTACCGCCCCCGACCATCACAACCCGCAGGAAGGCGGCGGGTGCTGCCGTGCTCGCCCCGGCGTCCCGGATCACGACTCAGGCCATTGCGCCGACCTATAGGCGGTATCCGATGACAGGCACCCAGCGTCTCCGGCCAGCGGTCTACGTCGAGGTGTACCGGGCTCCCGCGACCGCCGCATCGGTGGGCGACATACGGCGGCATGTCGTCGAACTGGTCCAGCAACGAGGAGCCGAAGACTGCGCCTATACGGCCGAGCTGATCGTGAGCGAACTCGCCACCAACGCCGTGAAAGCGTCTGAAACTGCGAGACAACCGATGATCGCCGTCCGGACGTCCTTCATCGGCCGCCTACTCACCGTCGAAGTCTGGGACGGAAGCCCTGCGCTACCGGAGGCAAGACCCACCGATCTCGACTCGGAAGGCGGCTTGGGACTATTGCTCGTCGACGAACTCGCGCAACGCTGGTCGTACTACCTCACAAAATTAGGGAAGGTCGTTTGGGCGGAGATCCCCCTCCCCGAGCCCGTCGCCGTGGATAACCTCTCAGGCCCAAAACAGACAGACTTGCCAAGACGCGAGCTGCTTACGGGGCTACGCACGCGCCTATCGGACTTCTCAGCCGACTTCGTGACCGACATGGCGACACTCCGGCGCGTCGTGGACCGCCTCCGCGCGCTCGACGACTGGACGACTGGCGAGTAACTGCCCCAAACTCAGGAACTCATTACAGAAAGCCGGGAGTCCAGATGGAACGACCGTTGGCCTATGGATACTTCAGTCTCACCGCAGAGGATGACGACGAAGTCTCCCGCCTCAACAGGCAGGTCAAGGACTACGCCGACGCCGAGAGCTATGTCCTCGCCGAGATCTACGTTGACCGCAACATGCCACCGGGCCGACTCATTCGACCTGCGCTGACCACGCTGCTCGACTGCCTCCGCCACGATGACCGCTGTAGCGTCATCGTGCCTAGCGCCGACCACATCTCGCCCTGGCCGCTGATTAGAAAAGCGATAGCAATGGAAATCCAGCTTCTCGGCGCGAAGCTGGTCGTCGCCAGCAACACAGCTCACGAACCGCCCGGCGTCGCCGCATGGCGGGCCGAACGGGACACCGGGCAACAGCTGTGACCACATCTCACACCTCCAACATTGCGTTCGCCGGGCTCACGGCGGCCGGAAAGACGACCCACGCAAAGCGGCTGGCGGACGAACTTGGCTACCAGTACGTCTCCGCGACCGAGATCCTGTTGGAGATTCTCGGAATAGAGCAGACCGGCGAGTCCGTCTGGCTCACTCGACTCGGTGAGACCAACGCGGCCCGCAGCAACGGATCAGTAGACGCCGAGTTGGAGGAACGGCTCGTCTCGCTGAACCGGACCCGACAGAGAACCGTCTTCGACACGTGGGCACTCGCGTGGATCGGTGACAGCCCGCTCCTGCGTATCTGGATCGAATCCGACCTCGAATCGCGAGTCAGAAAATGTCTTGTCTCTCAGGGTGATCGAAGGTACGTATTCGGAAATCCCGTTGGGGCATGATCGTGGGCGGCGTGACCGTGGGGCACTCCGCTGGGGTCTCGGGGGTCGGGGTCAGCCGGGAGG
>NZ_JDWE01000065.1:0-18806 GCF_000685765.2 Frankia sp. BMG5.23 | reverse complement strand
ACTTCGCGCAGTGGGAGCGATCAAAGTAGCTGGGGACGTGGGGGCAGGGAACGAGCGTCAGCCGCTCCCCGCGCGGCCACGCGCGGCACGTGAGCGCGGACCGATCGAACGGCCGGTAGTAGACGATGGCCCCGCCATGGTCCAGCGGAGAGATGTAGTCGACCCATCCCAGCGGCGTAGCCATGCCAACCCGGACATCGGCAACGTCCACCGTCGCCGGGGCATCGGCCTGCGGGGCCTCATGGACGAGCCCCAGGGCGGTGCGGCCCGCGTCGGTCAGCCGGTACGGCCGGACACGAACCAGCCCCCCGCGCAGGTCACGGAACTGGTCAGGAACCTCGACGATCAGACCCTGCCTGACTAGGCTGTCGATCGTTCGGGCGTTGAGCGTGATCTCAGAGGCGCCGCGCGCCGAGAAGTAGCCGTGACCGACGCTGTCGGCCCGGTAAGAGACCGAGCCTTTGCGAACGACCCTCAGCGCGCGGCGCTGAGGGTCCGACAGCCGCAGGGCCTTGCTGGTGTGTGCGTCCATGGGGTCGACGGCACCCATCTCGCACTCGCACGGGCCTTCATCCACCGCACCCANCCGGACCCCGAACAGGCAGCCACCGCAGCAAGCGACGCCCTCATGATCGTTGACGGCAAGGAAGTGACCAACGGCCCGACCTTCAACCGGGCCGCCGGTATTTGGCGCACCCTCGCCCGCAACGAGGAGTGGGCACGGCTCGAACCCGTCCGCGACCTGGGCGAACAGGTCTCATCCGAGCGCCGTGCGCTCCCAGCAGGCCCAACCATCTAGATCGTTGCCAAAGTTCTCTACGGGGTCGAGTTCCGGCAGGCGATGGGCTCTTCGACGGTTGCCGGACCCGCCCGAGAAAGGACGAGCCCCTCATGGCCCAGATCGATGACCACCGGTGGATGACGCGGGCCATCGAGCTCGCTCACCGCTGCCCGCCCGCCACCGGTGCCTACTCGGTGGGTGCCGTCATCGTCGGCGAGAACGGCGAGGAGATCGCGTTCGGGTTTTCCCGCGAGGTCGACGACACGGTGCATGCCGAGGAGTCCGCGCTCGCGAAGGTCGCTCCCGATGACCCCCGTCTCGCCACCGCGACGATCTACAGCACACTCGAACCCTGCTCCCAGCGCATGTCGTGGCCACGCACCTGCACCCAGCTCATCCTGGAAGCGAAGATCCCCCGAGTGGTCATCGCCTGGCGGGAACCCAGCCTGTTCGTCGCCGACTGCCAGGGCTACGAACTGCTCGGCGCGGCCGGGGTCACGGTCGTGGGAATGCCCGAGCTCGGCGAGCGGGCCCGCGCCATGAAGGCTCACCTGGCCGTCTGATCATCGGCTGGATCACCCGCGATGGCGTCCGGGTGGGCCGGTGCCCGCCCCGGCTGCCGCGCGGGAGCCGGGGCAGGCGATCTTCTTGCCCGGCGGCGACGCATGTGGGGCGCGCCGACGGATATCGTAGATGGCGCGGCGTCGCCGTGCCGCCACGCCGCTGGCTGATCGAAACCAGGGGCGCGCCTTCCCTCTCAGTTGAGGTGGCTCAGCAGTTGAGGTGGCTGCGGCGGTGCGGTCGGCGCAACCGCGAGGGGGTGGGTCGGTGGGCGTGATCCGGGTGGAACCGTACGGCGGCCGCGACTTCGACGTCGAGGTCGCGGAGGAGACGTCTCCGGGAGTCCGCGGGCTCTCCTTCAACTACCGGGTGCGGGTCGATGACAAGGTGCTCACGGCGGTGGGGCTCTCGCCCGACGATGTGCCGGGCCTGATCGCGTTGGTCCGCGCGTCGTTCGCGTTCCTGCTCGCGCGGGAACCGGCCGGGTCCATCCTGCCCACCTTCGAGCTGTCCGAGATCACCCGCTACTTCCCGAGCTATCCGGCGGAGATCGCCGGCAGCGTGCCGAGATGAGCGGGGCCGGGGCATCGGGGGACGTCGGGGCATCGGGGGACGTCCGGGCATCGGGGGACGTGGACGCCCTGCTGCTCGTCTCGTTCGGGGGTCCCGAGGGGCCCGGCGACGTGTTGCCGTTCCTCCGCAACGTGACCAGGGGCCGGGACATCCCCGCCTCCCGGCTGGCGGTCGTCGCCGAGCAGTACCACCTGTTCGGTGGGCGTAGCCCCCTCAACGAGCAGAACCGGGCGCTGGTCACCGCGTTGCGTGCGGAGCTGCCCGGGCTGCCGGTCTACTGGGGGAACCGGAACTGGGCGCCCTATCTGACCGACACGGTCGCCCAGATGGCCGCCGACGGCATCCGGCGTGCCGCGTGCTTCGTCACCTCGGCTTTCTCGTCCTACTCGGGATGCCGGCAGTACCGGGAGGACCTCGCGGCAGCCGCCGCCGCGGTGGGGGACCGTGCGCCCGAGCTGGTGAAGCTGCGGCTGTTCTTCGACCATCCGGGGTTCGTGGAGCCGATGGTGGACCGCGGCGTCGCGGCGCTGGCCGACCTGCCGGCGAAGGTGCGTTCCGATGCCCATCTGATCTTCACCGCCCATTCGCTCCCCCTCGCGCAGGCCCGCGCCAGCGGGCGTGGCGAGGGCGCCTACGCTCGCCAGCTGCGGGCCACCGCGGCGGTGATCATCGAGGGGATCGAACGCATCACCGGCGTGCGTCATCCCTTCGACCTGGCCTTCTGCAGCCGCAGTGGATCGCCGGGCGTGCCGTGGCTCGAGCCGGACGTGCGCGATCGGCTCGCGCAGCTGGCCGCGGCGGGGGCCGCCAGTGCCGTGATCATTCCGCTGGGGTTCGTCAGCGATCACGTGGAGGTCCGCTACGACCTCGACGTGGGGGCCCTGGAACGGGCGCGGGAGCTGGGCCTGCCGGCGACGCGGGCGGGCACCGTCGGGGTGGATCCGCGGTTCGTCTCGATGGTGGGAGAACTGATCGAGGAGCTGCGTCGTCCCGGCGGTGTCCGACGGTCGCTGACCGGCCTCGGGCCATGGCCGGCGGACTGCCCCGCGCACTGCTGCGAGCCCCTCGGGCCGCCGCGGACCTGAACCCCCGCGGACCTGAATCCCCGCGGACCTGAATCCCCGCGGACCCGAATCCGGGGTGGTCCTGAATCCGGGAGGGTGGGCGAGGGCGGACCGCATGGCGATGCGGCCATACTGATGGTGAACCGAGGCTGATGGGGAACCGATACTGATGGGGAACGAAGCGATCAGAACCGAACGACGAAGCGAGTCAAGGTAACGGAGCGATCGGAGATATGCGGCGCTACGTGTTCGAATCCCCGGAAAGGTTCGTGGTGGGAACCGTCGGCCAGCCGGGTGACCGGGTCTTCTTCCTGCAGGCTGCTGGGCGTGGTCAGGTCGTGACGGTCGGTCTGGAGAAAACCGAGGTCACCGCCCTCGCGGAGGGGCTGACCGCGTTGCTCGGCCAGGTGGGCCAGACCCAGGGCATCGTGCTTCCGACCGCTTCGGACGTCGAGATCGATCTTGCCCCGCTGGATGCCCCGTTCGAGGAGGACTTCCATCTGGGCCAGCTCACGGTGTCCTGGGACGGCCATCGGGTCTTCGTCGAGGCGGCCGGGCTGTCTCCCGGGGAGTTCCGGCTCCCCGAGAGCGAGGACGAGCTCGACTCGTTGCGGGTGGGACTGTCGATCAAACAGGCCCGTGCCTTCATCGAACGGGCCCGCACGATCGTCGCCGCCGGGCGTCCACCGTGCGTCCTGTGCGGTCGCCCGGACGATCCGGCCGGGCACTTCTGCCCTCGGCTGAACTGACCGGAGCCGGCCGGGGCGGACAGCCGGCGATCGTCAGTTCGAGGGCGGCACGGGGGCATACGTCGGGTCGAAGGCGTCGTAGGCCGCCGCATAGGCGCGACGCACCGCCGCGGAAAGGTTGCGCAGCGCCGCGGACCTGCGGGCGATCTCGCTCGCGGTCACCGCGGCACCGTCGTCCCGGGCGGCGAGGTCGAGCAGGGTCGACAACCGCTCCGCCCGGGCCAGCAGGGCGTGCGCCCCCGGTGGATGGCCCGGGCCCAGCCCCGGGCCCGGGTCATCCACCCCGCGGTCGCGCAGCAGGGCGAGCACCTCGGGGCGGGCGCTTGCGATGTCGAGGTCGATGAGCGCGGCCGTCGTGGTGCGGATCGCGTTGCTGAGGTCGTGTTCCGCGGCGCGCAGGCCGGCTCCGGGCGGTGGCACGCGGGACGCGACGAGCACCCGCCAGTGCACCGACTCCAGCCGCCCCTCCAGGGCCGGCCCGTGCACGACGACCCCGGGGACGAGCACCAGCGGCGGGTTCGGGCCGATCACGATGATCGCCTCTCCGGCGGTGATCGCGTCCCTGTTCACCTCCGCCGGGCCGGGCAGGCCGGTGGCGTCCCCGGGGGCGGGCAGGACCAGCCGGAGCCGTTGCGCTCCGGCCGAACGCAGGGCTCCCAGGCCCAGCACGAGCGGCTCGTCGCCGAGGGTGTGCGGCGCCGCCTCGCCACCGAGCGCGCGGTGCATCTGGGTGATGACGTCGTCGAGCCCGACGAGCCCGGCAAGCCACGCATTGCCCCATCCGGTGAGGACTCCGGACCGGGGCGACGCTGACAGGGCGGGAAGCACATTGCCTACCGTAGGCAATCGAGGAGCCTTCAGGCTCGCCGAGGGGGCCGTACCAGACCTTTTTCCGGGTGATATCGCCATTTGTCGCCTCTGGGCAGGCACCGCCCGGCCAGCCAGGGCAGGCCCACGCTCAGCAGCCAGTAGGAGTGCTCGATGATTCCCGGAGCCGGTTCCTCATGATCGGGTCCGTCCGGCAGACCCACGAGTGGTACCCCGGCGTGCGACAGACGGTGGGCGAACGCCTGCGCGATCAGGCGGTGGCCGCGTGGCCCCGGGTGGATCCGGTCCACGTCGAAGCTGGACCGGCTGCGCACCGCAGGGTGCCCGCCGAGGTCGACCATCAACACTCCGGGGTCCGTCCGGGCCGCGGCCTGGACCGCCGCGTTGAGCCGTTCGACCCGTTCGCTCAGGATCCGGCCGAACGGCGCCGGCACCGGGAGCAGCCGGCTGGGATCGGGCATGGTAGCGGTGAGGACGACGACTCCGTCGGCCCGCAGGCGGCCCACCGTCCAGACCAGGTCCTGGCGTAACCGCAGTGGATCGAACGTCGGTTTCAGCACGTCGTTCATGCCGGCGATCACGCTGGCGATCTGGGGGCCCAGCGACAGGGCGACGGGAAGCTGACGGGTACGCACGTCGTGTGTGGTCGCTCCCGTGGTGGCCAGATTGGTGAATTCCATGGCGCCGGCCGGGCCCAGGCACGCGGCGAGCCGGGCGGCGAAGCCCCGTCCTCCCGTCGCGGGGCGGCGGTGTTCGCGTCCCATCGTCACGCCGTCGCCGAGGCCGACCGTGATGCTGTCGCCCAGCGCGACGAACCGCCGGGATCCGGTGCCGGAGTCCATGGCTCTGCCCGCCTTTCAGGCCGCGAGCGGCGGCGCCGGTGGCTGCGGGAAGGCCGTGCCCGGGGCGGCCGGACCGGGCGAGTCGTGACAGGCAAGGAAGCCCGCGACCGTGGCCGACCAGGGGAACTGCTCCGCGCGGGCCCGGGCCGCGATCCGGCGCGCGTGGATCTGCGCAGGCGAGGCGGACAGCAGGTCCACGACGGCGTCGGCGAACGTGAATCCGCTGCCCGCGGCGATCGTGCCCACTCCCGGGACGATCAGCTCGGCGAGCGCGCTGGCGTGGTGCACCACTGCCGGGGTGCCGCTGGCGAGCGCCTCCAGAGCGGCCAGCCCGAAGGTCTCCACCGGGCCGGGGGCGAGCGCGAGGTCGGCGGTCGCCAGCAGGCCGGAGAGCCGTTCCCGGTCGGCCACGAACCCGAGGAAGGTCACCGGCAGCCCGGCCGCATGCCGTTCCAGCCGGCCCCGATGGGCCCCGTCACCGGCGATCACCAGGCGCGCCGGCACCCGGCGGCGGACGAGTTCAGCTGCCGCGTCCACGGCGAGGTCGACCCGCTTCTCCGGTGCCAGCCGGCTGGCCACCACCAGCAGCGCCTCCTGGTCACGGGCGAAGGCGCGTCGCAGGGTCAGGTCGTGGTGGGCGGAGGAGAAACGGTCGAGCTCGACGCCGAGCGGAACGTGGCGCAGGTTGCCGGCGCCGATGCGGACGAACTCCGCCGCCGCCCAGGCCGTCGTCGCCACTACGGAGTCGAAGGCGGCCGCGAGCGAGGCGTTCGCCCGGTCCGCGGCTGTCGAGACCGGCAGGACTCCCCGCAACGGTGCGGGTGTCCAGGTGCCGAGCAGGCGGTCGAGCCGCTCGTGGCTGACGACCAGCGACGGCACCCCGCGACGGCGGGCCCATCGGGCCAGTGGACGCAGGGTCGCCCGGTCGTGGACCTCGAGTCGGTCGGGCCGTTCCCGGTCGAGCAGGTCGGCGACGCGCCACGGCTCGGTGATGATCCGGTAACCGGTTCCGGGTAGCCGGGGGGCGCGCAGTTGGAGCACGCGGGCATCCGGCCGGACCAGTTCGGCGTCCTGCTCGCCCGGAATGATCTGGACGACCTCGTGGCCCGCCGCGGTGTAGCCGGCGGCGAGGTGGCGCAGTGTCGTCCGGATGCCGCCGGAGGCCGGCGCGACGAAGTTTGCCGCCTGCACGATCTTCATGCTGACCACCCGTCGTCGTTTCCCGTCCCGGGCCGCTTGCGTGCGTCCCATCCGTCCCGTCGTCCGCCCCGCCGTCCGCTCCGTCCCTCGATGACCGGGCCGGGGTGCCTGAGGCGGCCGAAGCGACCGGCCCCGCCGCCGGTGCCGAGCACGTCACGGTAGTGGCCGAGCAGCTCGTCGCCGATCGCGCTCCACCCGCATCCCGCGACCGACTCCCGGGCCGCCGCACCCATCGCCACCCGACGAGGGAGGTCGTCGGTCAGGGCCGCGACCTGCGCCCGCAGGGCCGCGGGGTCGCCGGGAGTGTAGTGCAGCCCGGTGCGGCCGTGCTCGACAACGTCAAGCAGCCCGCCCGCCGCAGGGGCGACCACCGGTACCCCGCTCGCCTTGGCCTCCTGCGCCGCCTGGCAGAATGTCTCGTGGATGCCGGTGTGGACGAAGACGTCGAGGCTCGCGACCGCGGCCGAGAGCTCCTGCCCGGCGCGGAATCCGAGGAACGCCGCGTTCGGCATCGACCGGGCCAGGGTGGGACGGGAGGGGCCGTCACCGACGACGACGAGCCGGGTGTTCGGGATGTCGGACACCGCTCCGAGCAGCTCCACCCGCTTCTCCCGGGCCAGCCGGCCGACGTAGCCGACCAGGACCTCGCCGTTCGGAGCGAGGCGGCGGCGCAGCTCGTCGTCCCGGTGCGCCGGGTGGAAACGTTCGAGGTCCACCCCCCGACTCCAGCGGGCGACCCGTTGCACGCCCTGGCTCAGGAGGGTGTCGACGGCATCCCAGGACGGCGCGAGGGTCCGGGCCGCGAGCCGATGTACGATGGCGAGCCAGTGCCAGATCGTGCGTTCCGCGGTGGCCAGCCCGTAGCGGGCTGCGAACGCGGCGATGTCCGTCTGGTAGACGGCGATGCTCGGTATGCCGAGGCGCCGCGCCGCGAACACCGCCTGCGCCCCGAGGCCGGCGGGCGCCGCCAGATGGACGATGTCCGGGTTGAACTCCCGTAAGGCGGCGGGAAGCCCGGGCCACGGGACTGCGAAGCGAAACGCCGGGTAACCCGGTAGGGGAGCCGACGGTGCCCACAGCACCGGTGCGCCGGCGTGGCTGCGCGCCGCCGCGCGTCGGGCGGCGGGCGCCGGAGCCGGCGCGATGACCATCGCCTCGTGCTGCCGGTCCCGCAGATGTTCCAGCACTCGACAGACCGTGTTCGTCACCCCGTCAACATGGGGGAGGAACGACTCGGTGATCACCGCTATGCGCACACGAGCACGGTGGCAGGGCATGGAGCCGTGCCGCAGACGGCCAGCCGACCGTTACATGAACGTTCTGGCACAGCTTGGTGCACCGTACGGGTGCACACGACCGGCTGTTCATCCGGTCGGCGGATCCGGGCCGGATTCCCGTCCGACATGGTGCCACTTGACATGATACTGCTTGACATGTTGTCACTTGAGGTGGTGTCACCTGACATGGTGCTAGCTGACATGGTGCTAGCTGACACGGTGTCGTCCGACACGGCGCCCGGCGGACGCCGTGGTTCCTGGTCCGCACCGTCGCACGCCGGCCGCCGGCATTTTCCCCGGGCGCCGGTGAGGAGGATATTTGGAGGCACGGGGCGGCGCACCGGTCGGGGAGTGAGAGCCATCGAGGTGTACGCGTGATGTTCAGGCGGCAGGACACGGTCCTGATCACGTCCGCGGCCCGGTCGCGGCAGTGGGACATCCATCGGCGGGAGGTGCGTTACCTCCTCTCGATGATGTTCCGGATGCTCTGCTTCGTGCTCGCCGTGGTCGCCTTCCACGGCTGGCTACGGTTCGTCGCCGTCGCGATGGCCGTGATCATTCCGTGGGTCGCGGTGGTCATCGCCAACGGTGGTCCGACGCCCGAACGCGACCGGCCCGTCAGCTACGATCCGGGCCAGCCGGCGGCGGGCGAACTGCCGGCCCTGGAGGCCGATCCCCACCGGGTGGTCGACAGTGAGGGCTGGGTGGATGACGAGGGCTGGGTGCACGGCCATCCGGACCCACCGGGCCGGGACGGCACCGGGCTCGGCGAGGCGTCCGTCTCCGGGCCATCGGGTTGACGTCAGCCATCGGGTTGACGTCAGCCATCGGGTTGACGTCAGGTTGAGCCGGTGAGGTGCATCAGCTTCACCACTGACTACGGACTCGCCGACGGCTTCGTCGCAGCCTGCCACGGGGTGATCCTGCAGACGGTGCCGGATGCCCGGATCATCGACGTGACCCACCTGGTGCCGCCGGGGGACGTGCGGCGGGGGGCGGCCGTGCTCGCCCAGACGGTGGGTTCCCTGCCTCGGGGGGTGCACCTCGCCGTGGTGGATCCCGGGGTGGGCACGTCGCGCCGGGCCCTGGCACTGCGCGCGGTCGGCGGTCACCTGGTCGGGCCGGACAACGGCCTGCTGATCTCCGCGGCCGAGCGGCTGGGGGGGATCGAGGCCGCGGTCACGCTGGAGGTGCGGCCCGCAACCCCCGCGACGTTCCACGGCCGGGACGTCTTCGCCCCGGTGGCTGCCGCCCTGGCGCGCGGGACACCGCTCCAGGAGGTCGGTGAGCCGGTGGAGCCGGCGACCCTGGTCCGTCCCCTGGCGGCCCTGGCCCGGCTACGCCCGGATGGGACCGTGGAGACCGAGGTGGTCCTCGTCGACACGTTCGGCAACGTCCAGCTCGCGGCCTCCGGCGCGCTGCTCGGCGCGGCCGGGCTGCGCCCGCCGGGTCGGGCGGTGCTGCGACCGCTCCGGCGGGACCGCCTGACCGGGGCCGAGCAGGCGGCCGGCCCGCTCGCGGCCGCGGGCCCGATGACTGAACTGGCCGTGGGGGTCACCTTCGGCTCCGTCGGCCCGGGGGAGGCGGTGCTCTACGTCGACTCGGCGGGGATGGCGGCCCTCGCCGTGCGCGACGGTGACGCCGCGCATGCCCTCACACTTATGCCCGGCGACCGCCTTACGCTGCGCCGCTGGGACGGGCGTCCGGGACAGGCGTCCCGTGAACAGGCGTCCGGGACAGGCGTCCCGTGAACAGGCGTCCGGGACGCCGCACCGCCTGTCGGGGGTCCGCACCGGTCAGCAGAATCCCGGGAGGGTCAGCCAGCTCGGCCCCGGGTCGGGAGCGTCATCGCGCAGGACCGTTCCCTCGATCTTGCCGTACGGCCGGTCCGCAGCGTAGTAGACCGTGTTGGGATTATCGAGCCCGAACGGTTCTAGATCAACCAGAAAGTGGTGTTTGTTCGGCATTGACAGGCGGATTTCGGCGACGTCGGCGTGCGCGGTCAGCGCCGCCTCGCCCATCCGGTACAGGGTCTGTTGCAGAGCCAGGCTGTGGAGGCTCGCGAAGGTGCTGACCAGAGCCGTCCGTACCCCGTCGAACAGCCGCCCGAAGTCGAGGTCTGACTGGGCGTAGCGCCAGCGGGCGGTGACCTCTGTCGCCAGGATGCGGTCTGTCGTCTCGGGCAGTGTGGTGTACCGGTCGCGGAGAAACCCCGAGAATTCCGAGCCGGTCGACTTCAGCAGGACCAGCCCGGCGAGTCCGGACACGACGAAGGCCGTGCCACGGTCGAGGGTGACGACCGTCGTCCTTTTCTCCCCAGCCGACCTGCTGAAGGCATGGTCGTGCGGCACCCCATCCACCTGGATGCGGTCCCACCGGTACTGCTCGATTTCTATCCGGGCGCCGTCGATCCCCGGGAGGGATCCGGCGAAATGGTGACCCAGCCGGATCGCGAAATCCTCGATCTGGCCGATTCCGTGCTCGCGGGCGAAGGCGTAGACGGTGTTTTTCTGCGCGTCCGTGGTGAGCACGTGCGCATTGTCGCCGGACAGGTGCGCGGCGGCGAAGTCACCACGAAGCGCGGTGGAGACGTTCAGATCGGTGATCTGGTGCACCGGTCCGTTCCGCGCCACGTGGACGAGACGGACCTCCGCCTTTCCATACTGATTGGGCCCGAGAACGATCGCCATGTGGCCTCCCTGTCGTGGGACGGTCATTTCCCTTGTCCGGAGTGCGCCTTTCGCCCGACCGGGTCGATCGGCCTGCCGTGGGTCCGACCGTCCCGGCGCCGCACCGGTGTCGTGCCGGCACCGGTGCGGTCCGGAGACCGCCGAACGTGGCCCGACCATTCTGCTGGACCGGGTGACATCCCGGACCGACGGTGAGTTTCGCGCGCCCGACTCGTGCCGTTCGTCGTGCCGCCCGGCGCCCCGGCCTGTCGCCCCGGCCTGTCGCCCCGGTCTGTCGCCTGGGTGCCCCTCCGAGCCGTGTGGACCGCGGGGGTGGGATCACGCGGTGGTGGCCCGTCCGGGCGGCTTCCGGCAATGGAAAGCCAGTGAGACGTCAATGGTCCCGCATGCCGGCGGTGCCGTGTACCGCCCAGTCGTCTCTGGTTGCGGAAACTCATCTGCGCGGGTGACGGGTTGCGTCTTCTTTGATATCGCCGTGGGTTCTGGCCGTCGTTTCGGGTGGTCGGTGAAATGTCCTCCGGGGCGGGCAACCTGGGAAGGCGTTCGTGCGTCAGAAGGGGAGAAGGGGAGGGGTGTATGTGGGACGCCTGGAGAGTGCTACTCTCCGTATTAAGATGCTCGACACCGGGTGATGATCTGCCGGTTGGCGCCGTAGATTACGCTGATCGAGGGTACGTGGGGTTGATCTCTGGGTACCGTTCGGACGTAGCTTCCCGTCCGGCGATGCTGCCGGCGCGGTCTTCGGGAGGGGGCATTACATGTCTCGCTCGGTAATGATTCCCCCGCGTATTTCCCGTGGGTGGGGTCACTCGGCCAGGCCGGAATCCCGGCCGGCGGAATCGCCTGGTCGCCGGCCCCGGCGGTGGCCGGGGGGGACGCTTCTGCTCGCCGCGGTGCTGTCCGCGGCGGCCTGTTCCGGCGGGGGGGCGTCACCGGCGCCGGCCGGGGCCACCCCCGCCCCGGATCCGGCGGCGAGCGTGACGGTCACGCCGAGGGACGGCGCTACCGGGGTGGCGCTGACCAGCCCGATCGTCGTGCGCGGCAACGCCCCGCTGGCCGCGGTCTCCGTCAACCGGGGGGCGAGCGCGTCGGAGAAGACGGAGCCGGGGACAATGCCCGGCACCTTCTCGGCCGATCATCGGACCTGGACATCCTCCGGCGGGCTGTTCGCCGACTCGCGGTACGACGTCGAGGCGTCAACGTCCCCGGCGACGGGCATCGCCGGGACGACGTCGGTGCGGACCAGCTTCGTGACCGGCGTCCCGGCGAAGTCGTTCAAGGTCTCCTGGGAGCCGGTCGCGGGCCAGACCGTCGGGATCGGCGCGCCGATCAGCCTGACGTTCAGCGCCCCCGCGTCCAGTCGGGCCGCCGTCCAGAGCCGGCTGGTCGTACGGACCGATCCGCCGGTCCTCGGCGCGTGGAACTGGCTGTCGAACCGGGTCGTCATGTGGCGACCGGAGGGGTACTGGAAGCCCGGGACGAAGGTGCACGTCGAGGCTAACTTCGCCGGCTACGACGCGGGCGGGGGCCGGCTCGGGGTCAAGGACCGGGCGATGGACTTCGTCATCGGCTCCGCCCAGGTCTCCAAGGTCGACTCGGCCACCCACACGATGAAGGTCTTCCGGGACGGGCAACTGCTGCGCACGATGCCGGTCAGTCTCGGCAGACCCAGTCTGCCGAGCATGGACGGCCCGCACAACGTGCTGGGCAAGTCACCCGAAGTGATCATGGACTCGGCCACCGTGGGCATCCCCCAGGGCAATCCGGACTACTACTACGAGAAGGTCCAGTGGGCGGTCAACTACACCAGTGGCGGGCAGTACGTGCATTCCGCCCCCTGGTCGGTGCCCTCCCAGGGGCGAGCCAACGTCTCCCACGGGTGCGTGAACGCCTCACCCGCCGACGCCCAGTGGTTCTACAACTTCACCCGGCTCGGTGACATCATCGACATCGTCAACACCGGTCGGCCGCCGGACACCTCACAGCTCGGCAACGCGTGGTCGGTCCCCTGGGCCACGTGGAAGGCGGGCAGCGCGCTGCCGGTGTCCGACCAGCTCGCCCCCGTGGTGAGCCTCGACTCCGCGGTGAGCACAGTCACGCCCGGGCCCGTGACCGCCACCCCCAGGACCGGCGCGGCGGGCGCCGGCGCCTGACCGGGCGATCGCGGCCTCGCACCCGCGGCAGCGTGGACGACGCCCGGCCCGACCGGTTCGGTGCCGGGCGTCGCCAATGTGCGCCCTCGGCCGCTCCCACCGCTATGGCGGGGGCGGGATGGCGCGCGGTGGCGGGGTGGCGGGACGGGGACAGCCGGTCAGGGGGAGGAGTCGGGCGGGCGAGCAGGCGGTGAATTTCCGTCCGGGGGAGGTGTCGTAAACGACGGATCGGCCCGTGACGGTCGCGAACGGCTCATGCTGTTGAGTAAGGGTATGGAGAGCGAGCTGTCGAGACGCTCCGGCCCGTCGCGACGGTCGGTGCGCCGGTCCGTTCGCGCGTGCGGTCCTGCCCGAGGGCGTCGAGGCGCGCGGGCGCGGCGTCTCGTGCGGGTGCGACGTTCGAGAGGTGCATAGTGAGGCGCTTGCGCAACCAGACCACCGGCCTGCTGGTCTGGTGGGTCGAGGTGCTGATGCTGGTGATCCTGTACTACTCCTACACCGGCACCCGTGCCGTGGCCGACGCCTCCACCGGCGAGGCGATGCGGATGGGCCACGATCTCCTGCGCCTGGAGACCTTCCTGCATCTCGATCCCGAGCTCGGGCTCAACCGCTGGTTGCAGAGTGTACCGGTGCTGGCGGTCGTCTGTTGTTACTACTACGCGACGCTGCACTTCGTCGTGACGCCGGCCCTGCTGGTGTGGATGCATCGTCGGCACCCCCCCCGGTACGCTCAGGCCCGCTGGACGCTGGTGATCACCACTCTGATCTGCCTGGTCGGGTTCTTCCTGTTCCCGACCGCCCCGCCCCGGTTGCTCACCGGCACGTCCTATGTCGACACCATGTCCCACTTCGAGGGCTGGGGATGGTGGAGCGGTAGCGCGAGCGCCGCCCCGGACGGGCTGGAGGGACTGACGAACCAGTACGCCGCGCTCCCGTCGCTGCACTGCGCATGGTCGTTGTGGTGCGGTTTCCTGCTGGTGCGCTTCGGGCGCCGACCGCTGGTCCGGGTACTCGGCGCGCTTTATCCGGCGGCGACCCTGTTCGTCGTCATGTCGACGTCGAACCACTATCTCCTGGACGCGGTCGCCGGATGGGCGGTCCTGGGCGGCGCCGCCGGTGCGGTCGCGCTCGTCGCCGGGTGGCGGTCCCGGGTCGGTTTCGTGGGGAGTGCCGCTGGGCAGCCGGCCGTGCCGGGAGCCGGATCGCAGCTTGCGCCGAACGCGCTGGCACCGGTGTCCGTGCCACTGCCGTCTCCGCCGCCGTCTTCACCGGCGCCGCCGCCGTCTTCACTGGCGCCGCCGCCGTCTTCACTGGCGCCGCCGCCGTCACCGGTGCCTCCGCCCGCCCCGCCGGCCACCTCCAGCATGGCGATGCGGGTCACACCGGTGGCGCGAGCCGATGGAGCGCACGCGAACTGATCGCGGTGGGTGGCCGGTGCCGATCCGACCGGTGCCGATCCGACCGCTGTCGGCCTGGTGTGGCTCCCCAGGTGGGTGCATCTTTCGCCCCGATGCGTTACTTCTGGGACCGATGTGCGAAAGTTGCGGGACAGCGGTTTTCCCGGCCGCGTCCGACCTTGCGGCACCCCTCTCCCCACACCACCTCGAAGATCGGCCCTGTCCCGACGATCAGCGCCACCTCGAAGATCCCGCGTCCGGTCCGATCCCGCTCGGAGTCCGATCGATGTCCCTGTCCACGACCGTGCGTCTGCAACGTCCGCGCCCGGTCGCCTTCGCCATCGCACTCGTGCTGGCGTGGTTGCTGCTTGCCCTTGTCGCGTTCGCCCTGCGCCGCGGTCCCATTGAGGATGATCTCGCAGCCCGGGCGACCGCGGCGGTCCGGTCCACCGGCGGCGTGCACGCCCAGGTTCACGTCGAGGGGCGTGAGGCGGTTGTCACCGGTCGTTTCCCGAGTGCCGCCGCCGCCGAACAGGCGCGAGCCTCGGCCGCGGTCGCCGGCACGACCTCCGCGCGTCTCGGCGACGACGTGGTCATCGCGACCGAACCTGCGCGCCCCCTGGTGCTCGCTGTGGCCGGCCGAGGACTGTCGATCACGGCGACCGTGCCCGACCGGGCGAGCCGTGCCGCGTTGCTCGCTGCCGTGGCGGACGCGAGCGGCGGCTCGGTGACCGGTGAGGTCCGGGTCGACCCGGCCGTGGCGGAGCCGCCGGTGGAGGTGGTGGCCGCCGTCGCGGCGGCGCTGCGCGGTTTTCCCGGGAGCCACTCGGTCACGGTCTCCGGGACGACCGTGGCGGTGGCCGGCAGTGCCCCCGACGAGGCCACGAGGCGGCGCCTCGGCGCCCAGGTGCTGGCAGCGGCCGGTACGACCGTCCCCGATGCCACCCTGGACAACCGGCTTGTCGTCCCGCGCGAGAAGCCTGCCGCCGCGGCGGCGAAGTCCACCTCCGATGCCGGGGCCCTCGCGGCCCTACGCGCCGCCCTCGACGCTCGGAACGTGACGTTCCCGGTCGGCGCAGCAACGCTGAGCCCCCCGGCCCGCCTTTGGCTTGACCGGGTGGCGGCGGCGCTGCGCGCCGGCCGGGTCGTGGTCCTGGTCGGCGGCCACGCCGACGCCTCCGGGTCGGCGACCCTCAATCAGGCGTTGTCTCTGGACCGGGCCCAGGTGATTGCCGACTACCTGACGGACCGGGGCGTACGTCCCGACCTCATACGCGTCGCCGGGTTCGGTTCCCGGTGGCCGGTGGCCGACAACGCCACGCCTCGGGGACGGGCGGCCAACCGTCGGGTCGAGATCGTTCCGTGGCCCGACAGCTGATTCTGGGCGAGCCGGATCTCGGCTGATCCGGCCGATCTGCAGTCCGGCCGGATCTCGGGCCCGGCGGGACTGTCGGGTCCGGCCGATTTCCGGCCCAGTGCCACGATGATGTCGCGGATGCGCGACTGTCTTGCCTGCGGCGGGTGGCCCATGGCATCCTCTGCTTAGGGAAGCCTTAGCTAAGGCCGCTCCACGGGGTCGACCGCTCCACGGGGTCGAAGGATCATCGACAGATCGACGGATCGACAGGGTCGCGAACTGCCGCTTGGCCGTCCGCGTGCTGGCTGTCTCGGGCGTGGTGAGGTGCGGTGCTCGTCTGTTCGTGCTTCGCGGTGTCCGACCGGTTGCTACGCAACGTGATCGCCTCGGGTGCCTGCGACGTTGACGCCGTCGGCGAGCGATGTGATGCCGGGACGGGCTGTGGCGGCTGTGTGGAGGAGATTGCCGAGCTGTTGGGTGAGGCGTCCGCGCGCCGCGGCAGTCCGGTTGCCAGAGCGGGGCAGGGTTCCGGATCGGGTTAGGGCCGCGTGGCGGCCGAAGTGCCGCCGTTGCCGTCGTCACGGAACATCATCAACGCTCTGAGTACGGTCGCGTTCCTGGCCCGTCGGCTACGGAATGAGACCGGCTATGACCGATATCTCGGACCGCCGGCGGACCGGCCCGCCTCCGCGGTGACCGTGCATCGGGCCAGGTGACCGTCATGCTCGGGCGGTGTCCCCGCGCCCGGACACATCCGGTCCACCCGCGAGCTACCGCGTGGAGCTACCGCGTGCTGGGATCACCCTCGCGCTGCCACGACGGCATACGGATGACCCACCCCGACATTGCCGGCTACCGTGGGCCAACCGGCCGAAGTCCGCCTGAGAGGTAGCATCGGCCGGTCGATCCGGCCGAGCCGCGACGCCCCGCTGGTTGCGAGGCACGAGGTCGGCGACGGCGCTGAGTCGGCTGCGCCAGCCGGATCGCGGGCGATGCCTACGGGTACGGTACGGTGCCCCGTGAGGAGGTCGTGGCGATGTCCGCTCGCCAGGTGCGGCGGTTTCAGCTGGAGCGTGACGTTGACGTCTCCGGCGTCTCCGGGACGGGTGCGGTCGCGTTCGGGGCGCAGGCCCCCGACGGCACCTGCGTGCTGTGGTGGGACTCCGAACACGATTCCATCGGGATCTATCCGACGATGGAGACGCTGCTTGCCATCCACGGACACGGCGGTAGTACCCGCGTCGTCTACATCGACGCCGCCGACCAGACCGTCCCCGCGGTTGCGGTGGGGCCCGCCGCTTCGGCCGTTCCCGTCCTCTCCGCGGCGTCGCCCGTCCCGGGTCCGGCGTCGCCCGTCCCGGGTCCGGCGTCGCCCGTCCCGGGTCCGGCGTCGCCCGTCCCGGGTCCGGCGTCGCCCGTGCCGAGCCCGGGGTCGCTGGCCACCCCGGCCCGGTCGGCCCGGCCGAATGCGCCCCTGCGTGCCGCACCGTCGCTACGCCTCGGTTCCGCGGCGCGTTCGGCCGCCGCGGCTCGTGGCCCGCGTCCTTCGCCGACCCGCAAGACGCAGCCCGGGGGTGACGGCCGCTGATCAGGTCAGCGGGCGGAAGCAGGCGGTGGTCCGTTCCTGCGGGTCTACGGTGTAGAGCGCCAACGTGCCCGCCATCTCCTTCGGATCCACGCCGTTGTCGAGCATTTGCCGGTGCAGGCCCGCCATCATGGGCAGGGCGTAATGCACCAGAATCGACGTGATGTCGGCGGGATGGCGCAGCGCCTCGCGAAACTGTTCGTCGGTCGCCGCGTCGCTGGTGAGAGCGGCGAGGACGCCGAGCCGAATCCGCCCGGCGAGGTTCTCCCAGAGCTGGGCGTTTTTCGGGGCCTCCGGTCCTCGCCAGATCCCCGGGAACGCCAGGTCGGCGACGACGGCGGTCGGCTGTCGTCCCGTCCGGAGATGTATCGCGACGACCCACATCGCCATGAGCCAGCACATCCCGCGCAGGGTGTGCAGCGGATCGACCATCATCTGCTCACGGAGGTGCCGCTCGGACTGCGGGCGGCTGGCCGGAGCCAGCCAACCGCAGACGAGACGTTCGAGGTCGACGATCTGGACCATGGGCAGGTCCGCGGGGTGCGGCCGGGCCAGCGCGGCGGCCCGGTTGGACTCGGGGTCGACCAGGGCGAGCGCGCCCGGATCGGAGAGTGTCTGCCAGGCCAGACCTGCCGACGGCATGCGGCACACGGTAACGCGAAACGCGGCGCACCGACCACAGCATGGCGGCATTGTGTGGCATTCGACGGTTGCCTCACCGCCGATTCTCTGGATGTGTCGTCGTGGTCTCCACCGGAGGACCGATGCCGCGCCCACAGCGGTCCCCGGATCCGGGAGGAGCGTCGCGAACGGCAAGCGGACGCCCGGGGTTCACTCCTCGCCGAGGAGATCTGACTACTCGCCGAGGAGGTCGAGGGGGGTGGTGGGTTGGTGGGGGGTGTGGGGGGTGGTGGTGAGGTGGTGGCGCCAGAGGGTTTCGGCGGCGTCGGGGTCGTGCTGGGTGAGGTGGGTGAGGAGCTGGTGGTGGGTGGTGTGCTGGTGGCGCAGGGTTGGCAGGTCGGGGATGGGGGTGGGGGTGTCGGGGGTGGTGGCGTCGAGGATGTGCCGGAGCATGCTGGTGATCATGGTGAGGGTGTGGTTGGTGGTGGTGTCGAGCAGCAGGGTGTGGAAGCGCAGGTGGCGGGTGTGGATGTCGGTGGGGTCGGGGGTGGGGGTGGTCAGGGCGTGGTCGGTGGCGGTGAGGTGGGCGGTGAGGGTGGTCAGGGTGTGGTCGGTGGCGGTGGTGGCGAGGAGGCGGATGGCGGTGGGTTCGAGGTGGGTGTGGGCGGTGTGGATGTCGGCGAGGGTGGTGTGGCGGTGTTCGAGGACGAGGGCGGTGTAGCGGGCGGCGACGTCGCCGTTGGGGGTGTGGACGCGGGCGCCGCCGTGGGCGCCGCGGCGGACGGAGATGAGGGCTTCGGATTCGAGGACGCGGAAGGCTTCGCGCAGGGTGGGGCGGGAGACGCCGAACTGTTCCATGAGGACGGCTTCGGGGGGTAGGGCGTCGCCTTCTTGGAGTTCGCCGCGGACGATCTGGCGGCGTAGGTGGGCGGCGACGAGTTCGGCGGTCTTGGGGACGCGGACGTGTTGGCCGACGCGGTTGGTGGCTAGCAGGGGGGTGGGNAGGGGGTGGCCGGGGCCGGTGGCGGTGATGCCGCCGATGCCGGGGGTGCCGGTTCGGGTGATTGTCGTGGTGGTGTCCCGGGCGGGGCGCGACTCGCGGTCGTCCGTCTCCCCCGGGCGGGCCAG
>NZ_JDWE01000064.1:0-18862 GCF_000685765.2 Frankia sp. BMG5.23 | reverse complement strand
CAAACTAGCCGATCTTGACCCGCCGGCCGGCAACCAGCCGAACCATCAACAGGCAAGATCCGCAAGACACCCGCTCAACTGAGCTGAACAGCTACAGTGGTCCCCAAGTAGTCCAACATCACCCGTTACACCGCTAACTTGACAGCCCCTCCACCGATGAATTGCGGAGGGCGTGTGCGCCGGGGGCGGTCATGGGCGGGCCGTGGCCGCCCCCGTGGCGGATCGGTGGTCAGTCGTCAGAGGTGGTGTCGTCTATTCAGGGCGAGTTCCACGCGGAGGTTGTTGGCGCTGAGAAACACACGGCTGCCAAGATTGCTCACCGCTGCGGCGAAGGTGTTCGTCTCGAAGCCGGAGAGGCGGGCGATGGTGACCTGGCCGCCGGAGGTCACCTGCAGCATGAGTGCCGGGGTGGTGCCGAGCTCGGCGCGCAGGACTATCTCGCTGCCATCACGATTCGTCAGAACAATGCTGTCCGCATCCTGGTGCGCGATCATGGTCGTTTCTCCTTTTCGGTGGTGGGGCTGTCTGATGCGGGGCTGGCCGGGGGGTTATGGGGTGGTCGGGTCGGGTCGGGGCTGGTGGGTGGGGTGTCGCGGTCCGGGGACATGAGGGTCTCCTTCACGGGGAGGTGTAGGCGGCGTCGCGGGTAGGGTGGGCAGGTCGGGCTCGAGGCGGGCCTGACCTACCCGGTGTTCTGGTGGTGGGCGGCTTCAGATGTCCGGGTCGGTGGTGTCGTCGGCCCGGGTGTCGTAGGCGTCTGCGGCGGTCCAGGTGAACCGAAGGGCCGGTGGGGTGCCGTCGGGACCCTGAGCGGGTCGGACACGAAGTCGTCGGCCCTCCAGGCGGTGATGCACGCGGGGCACACGGTGACGGCGTGCGGTCGGTAGTTCCACAGTTTCGGGAGGCCGGCCTGCCCGGGTGCCGGGCAGCCGTCGGGGAAGTAGACGGCCATCTTGGTCAAGGCGAACGCGGCGGGACGATGCGGGTCGTCCGTGTCGCGCGACGCGATGAGGACGCGGTAGTTGGCCATGCCGGGGTTCTCCGTCGCGTGTGGTGGGGCGGGCAGGCCGGGCCCGGGGGGTCCGGCCTGCCCGGGGTGTTAGGGGGTGGGGTTGTGCGGGTGGGGGTTGGGGGTGAAGGCGAGGTTTCCGTCGGGCAGGTGGGCGGCGAGGATCGCTCCGCGGTGGAGGGCGTCGACGAGGCCGAGGTCGTAGGCGAGGTCGGGGTTCTGGCCGGCGGGATGGTCGCCCATGATGATCAGGCGGGCGGCGTCGTCGGCGGACAGGAGGCGGGCGCCGGGTGGCAGTGGCGGCAGGCCGGTGGCGGGGCGGGGGGTGGGGGTGGTGTGGCCGGCGGAGCGGGGAACGGTGGTGACGGCGGCGAGGTCGGTGCGGGGGCCGAGAACGTCATGGAAGGGGCCGCCGGTGGCGGGGTCGCGTGGGTGGAACTCGAGGCCGTGGCGGTCGAGGATGATCCGGCTGTGGTCGGTGGGATGGTCGGCGACGAAGACGTACGGGTCGGAGTAGCCGGCGAGGGGGAGCCAGGCCAGGCGGGTGAAGCCGGCGGCGCGCAGCAGGTGCAGCAGGTCGTGGCCGCCGTCGGCCAGCTGGGGCGCCGACTCGAGGGCGTAGATCATCGGGGTGGGGGTGGGGACGGGGAACGGGTTGCAGACGTCGGCGTGGTGGCGGTGGGTGGGTAGGCAGGTGGGGCAGACGGTGTTCTGGTGGGGTCCGGGGTATTGGCCGTCGCGGGCGGGCCAGCCCTCGAGGTCGTCGGGGCAGCCGTCGGGGAGGTAGGGCAGGGTGTAGCCGACCGCGGTGTCGGGGCCGGTGAGCTGGTGGTGGGGGTGGATTGCGACACGGTGGGTGGGCGGGTTCACGGGGCTCTCCTTCGCGGGTTCGGGTGGGGGGCGGCGGGCCGGGTGGCCGGCCCGCCGCCGGTGTGGTCAGGGGGTGGCGGTCAGGGCACGGACTGCGGCGCGGGCGATGTGGTCGGTGGTGTGGGCGGGGTCGGTGAGGGTGATGGTGTGGCTGGCGGTGAGGGGGGTGGCGAGGGTGCTGTCGGGGGTGATCCACAGGACGGCGCAGCCGTGGGCGCGCAGCCGGTCGAGACGCCGCTGGCCGTCGGGGCCTTGGCTACCTTTGAACCTGCCGTCGCTGACGACGACGAGCAGGCGGGCGGCGCCGGGAAGGGTGAGCTGGCAGGTGCCTTCGAGGGCGTCGACGGCGGCGCAGACGTCTTCGTAGCGGTCGTCGGAGTAGAACTCGGTGACCTGCTGGGGGGTCTGGCCGGGGAAGGTGAGGGGTCGGACGGCGTCGCCGAAGATGACGGTCGCAGCGGTGGTGTCGGGGATGTGACGGGCGGCGGCGGCGAAGATCCAGGCGGCGGAGGCGACGTGGTCGGCGAAGTAGCGCATGGTGCCGGAGACGTCGGTGGCGATCGCGATGCGCAGCGGTGGGGTGGGAGTGGCGCGGCGCACGGTGCGGGTGAACGGCTGGGCGGTCGGGATCGCACCGGCCGCGCGTTGGGCGTCGGCGGCGAGCGCGCCGCGCATGCGTAGCCGTCCGGGTGGGGTGGGTGAGGTGACGGTGGTGGCGGCTCGTTCGCGGTGACCGGCGGCGCGCAGCGCGCGGGCGAGGCGGCGGGCGGCAGCCTGCTCGGCTGGGGTCGGGTCGCGTCTGCGGGCAATCTTGGTGCGTTGCGATTGGGGGTGCCGGGTGCCGTTGGGGTTGGAGAAGACGTCTTTGGCGGCCTTCGCAGCGCTGCGGCGGGCGGCGGTTTCCTCGGCGCGGGCGGCGGTCTTCGCCGCATTGGCCATGCTGGTAGCGGTGGAGGCGGTGACGGCGTCGAGGACCTCGCCGATCGCGCTGCCCAGCGGGGAGGGTGTGCTGCCCGGGGCGGAGGGTCCGCTGCTCGAATTGGTCTGGGACGCGCCTGCGCCTGTGGCTGCGCTGGGGTGGGGCTGCGGGGGCTGAGTGGGATCGATGCCGAGGATGGCGCACCACCGCTCCCCGAGGCGGATCATTGCGGTGGCGTCGTAGTCGCTGGTCTTCTGCGCTTCCAGCCACACGCTGCGTAGCTCGGCGAGACGGTCCGGGCCGAGCACCGTGACGGCGGTGGCGTGCAGTGGGTCGGTTTCGGTGTGGGTGAGGACTCCCGCGTCGACCCGAGCCAGCAGGAGTCCGCTGGTGTGACCGGCCTCGGCGACGGTCATCGCGACCGGGGGTGCGACGGGCACGGTGGTCACGGGAGCCGACGGGGGCGAGGTGGCGGTGGCCGTGGCGGGAGCCGGCGGTGTGGCGGGGGGCGGGGGGCTGGTGGGGGTGAGTTGGGCGGTGACGATGGTGGTGACGCAGGCCCGTAGCCAGTCCCGGTCGTCGGGCCGGCGGGTGAGCTGGCGTGCTTCGATGCGGGACTCCTCGAGCAGCATCGCCGCGTCGATGACCGCGGGTGGGGTGCCCGGAGGGGGTGTCCACCGGCTGTGGCGGGCGTGGGCGGCTTCGTGGATCAGCGCGCCCCACATGGGGGCGTAGCGGTACCGGTCGGCGAGGCGGGAGGGATCGAGGGTGGCGGGATCGAGGGAACCGAGCAGCGCTCCGTCGATTTCGACGGTGGCCTGGTTGAACAGGAAGCAGGCGGGTGAGCCGTGACCGGCCCCCGGGGCGCAGGTGACGACGAGATCGTTGCGGTCGGCGAGGGCGGGCACTTCCGCGGTGAGGCGGGCGGACAGGGTGAGCCAGGGGCCCTGCGGGACGATGGGCGTCAGGGTGGGGTCGGCGAGCTGGTGACCGGACATGACCGTCCTTCACGGTGGCAGGTGGGGGTGGGGGCCGCCCGGCGGGGGGAGTTCCCGCCGGGCGGCCTGCGGGATCGGGGATCGGTCAGGACCTTCGGATGATCTGCGCGCCGAGGCTCAGCGGGCTGATCGTTTGGCCGTAGACCTGGGCTGCGACCGCGGCGACGACGTCGCGGTCCTCCGAGGGGGCGGCACCGACGAGGTTCGCGATCGCGAACGCGTCGTCCACCGCCCCCGCGATCTTCTGGTAGGCGAGGAGTTCCCGGAGCTGGGGCGCCCAGCCGATCTCCCCCGCGGCGCGTTTCGTGGCGAGGTTGCGGCTGACCTGGATCGCCTTCGGGCTGACCCCGAGACTCTCGGCGATCTTGTAGTCGGAGGAGACCTCGATCTGCACGGAGAACCGAGACGACAGGGCCTCCGTGAGGATGGCTCCATGCACACCCGGGTTGTGGCCCGCGATCACGTAGAACCCGGGCGCCGCTTTGATCGTCTCGCCTTTGTGCGCCTTGACGATGATCTCCCCGCGGCCGTCCATCGCGGGATAGACGACCGCGAGCACCGCCGGAGAGATCAGGGTGGCATCGTCGATGAACAGGCAGCGGCCCTGGAGCATCGCCTCGACCAGCGGCCCGTAGACGAAGGTGTAGCCACCTCCCGGGGACTGGGTGTACTCCCCAACAAGATCACCGACGGTGGTGTCACCATCACCCGCAATGGTGATCAGATCGCCGTGGGCGGCCTCGACCAGGCTGGTCTTGCCGGTCCCCGGGGGCCCGTAGAGCAGGACCGGCACGTTCGCCTCCCGCAACCTACGCAAGATCTCCACGTCGGGGAGACCGGCGAGGGTCCGCGGCCGGTAGACCTGCCCGGACGGGCGGACCACCCCGCCGTCCGGCCGCGTCGGAGGGATCTTCGGTGGTGCCGGAGGGGCCGCAGGTGCGGCCGGCTTCGGTGCGGCCGGCCGTGCCGGGCGCGGCGCACGGGGCGCGGGGGTGGCCACGGCCATCGTGGCGATCGCCTCCCGGGTCGTCGCCGTCGCGCGGAACGTCTTCGGTTTCGCGTTGACGAGCTGGGCGTGGCCGAGGGCCAGGAGGTACTCGCAGGCGTTGAGGACCGCGCCGGAGGACCGGCCGCTGAGCGCGATCCCGATCTCCGTGGGAGTCCAGGCCCGATACGGATGGTCGGCGAGGTACTGGGTGACCTGACGGCGCAGCGCTCCCGGTGGAAGCCGGTCCGACACCATCGATGCGGCGGCGGGTGTGGGGGCGGGAGTCTCTGGCTCGGGTGTCGGGGGGATGGTCACGGACGGCTCCGGCGGGGACGCGGTGTCGGACAGGCGGATCTCGGGGACCCACGGCGTGACCGCCGGGGCCGGCTGCGGGGTGTGCGGGCGGGGCCCGTCCTGGGCGACGGCCTGCGGCACGGTCAGGGGCGCGGACATGCGCGAACTCCTCGGCCAACCAAAACAATGGGGGGTGTGTGATACGCACCGCCGGACGGTTGTGTGTTTCCGGCGTCCCGCCGGAATCCGCATGCCGCGGGAATCCGTTCGGGTGCGACGTCCGCCTGGGATAAACCATATCCTTCGACTTCCGGATTCGGCAACCGTTTTTCCATGACTCTTTTCGGTTTCCCGATTTCCGGTCCGGTTCCCCGGGCGGTCCGTATTTCGTTGTGGACCAACCATATCTAGACGGTTCGGCGATCAGCAACCCCATTTCCATGACTCTTTAGACGACATTCCTGAAAAGAGTCATGGAAAACGGGTTGCCGAATGGCCGCGGGCGAGATATCCGCGCACGCGCGCCGTAATGCGGTCGGAAAAGAGTCATGGAAAACGGATTGCCAATGCCGGTGCGCGGCGATATCATGAATCATTCCCACGGACGCAACGGAGGTGATCGGAATGGTGGAACGGACGGTCCCGCCCCGGCCGGTCTCCCGCACGTCGCGGCGCGGCCCGGCCGGGACGGCCTTCGGGGGGTGACCCTCACGCCCGGCGCACCAGCAGACGGCTGGTGACCACGGCCAACAAGGGCCAGACAAGGCACAGCGGAACGGAAGAAAACAAACGCCAGTGGCGGGTACACGGCCCCGGTGGAGGGCCAGGTGGCCCGCCGCTGGTGTTTTTTTCCTGCCAAGCCGGCGAGTCTGGGCGCCACCCGGAGGGGTCTACGGGCCGCTGGCCTGCGGTTTTGTGTGCTGATCCCCCCCTCCGGTTAAAGCCGGAGGGGCTTTTGGAGGGACTAAAGGAGCCCCTTTTGGAGGGGGGTCTGCCGCTACCCCTGGTCCTGACAGTTCGCCCGGCTCCGCTCTGCCCCCTCCGGCCGTCCCAGCCTGCACGATCCGCCTTTCCTCGAAGCCGGGTGGACATTCTTCAGAAGATAATTGCGGAGAGGTTTTTAGGTGTGGATGGGACGGGTGGCTCCACGGTAATTGTTCCACCGATAGTTTTCAACGCGTACGGGTGCACCTTTATGCGGGGCGTCAATCATTTGGTTTCCGCCGATGAAAATACCGACGTGGCTGATGGCCGTGGTGGAGGTTCCGAAGAACACCAGGTCCCCGGGCTGTAGGGGTGTTCCGGCGGGAAGGTGGGGTCCAGCGTCGAACTGGGCCTGGGCGACGCGGGGAAGGTGCACACCGGCGGCCTGGGCGGCGGCTTGGGTGAGCCCGGAACAGTCGAATCCGGCGTCTCCAGCGGTGGGGCCGTCACCGCCCCACTGGTAGGGCAGGCCGAGCTGGGCGGTGGCGTAGTCGACCGCTACCGCCGCAGCCTGCCCCGCGGGCTGCGGAATATCTCCGTCGTCTGCGTCGGTGTCGTCGCTGGTGTGGTCGGTGTAGCCCTCGGCGGTGCTGAGGACTCGTGCCACATATCCGCTGTCGTGGTTGTAGTACTACAGGAACAGTAATCTTGTTGTGGTACCAGGCGGAGTCAGGACGGCGTGGCGGGTGGCTGCGCGGCATCGATATGGCGAAGGAAGTGGTAGTGGCGGGCGGTCGCCTGATGACGTCGGCGCCACTCGGACCACCAAGCGATGAGCGCGGCGGGGAGATTCGCCTCGCGTAGCAGTGCGGTGAGATGGCGGATCTCGTTGAGGCTGAACGGGACCATCATGTTCCTGTTCGGGATTATCTGGCGAGTGATAGGGATCCCGCCGTCGACGCGCTGGTATCCGACCGCGATGGTCGCCCCTGTTTCAGGTGGCTGCCAGTCGGCGCGGCTTCTCGCCGCGGTGACAGCGAGCCAGGCATGGGCGAGCATCGCGAGAGTGATGTGCCGGTACCAGGCGTGGTAGAGCCGGACCTGGTAGTGGTCGAGGCCGACCTCGTTCTTACCCGACTGGAAACATTCCTCGATTCCCCAGCGGCGACCTGCGACAGTGACCAGGGTCGCGAGCGGAACCGGCATCGGACTGTGCGTCAAAAAGAACGCGAGCTCGCGTTTCTGGTCTCGGCCGCGGCGGATGAGAACCTGCCGAACCCGGTTCTCGAAACCCGCACGGTCGGTCGTGTCGACCAACGCCCAGTCGTAGAGTCGTGGGCCTTTCGATCCGTGAGCGGCCGAGTAGGTCTCCCACGCTTCCACCGGGACGAGCGCGGCGAGCGCGTCGACGCGGCAGCGACCGACAGCCGTGCTCACCTCCGCGTCGCACCGGACCCCGAACACGAAGCCGATCTGGTGTTCTTCCAGCCAGTCCCGCAGTTCCGGATCGGCGCCGTAGGCCTCGTCACCGGCGACCCAGCGCAACGTCCGGCAGGTCAGCCAGAACCGGCGGATCATGTCCAGGGCCAGCAAGGGCTTCGTCGCGAACCCGACCCGCCGCGGTACCCCTGCCACCTCACACCGCGCCCGGTCGTCGGTCCAGCTCACCGGAAGGTAAAGCTCACGGTCGACGAAAGCCCGGCCCTTCCCCGAGACATAGGCGGCGAAAACACCGATCTGGCAGTTCTCGACACGGCCCGCCGTGCCGGAGTACTGCCGCTGAACCCCAGCCGAGCGGTTACCTTTCTTCAGGAACCCCGTCTCGTCCACGACCAAAACCCCGTCCGGCTCGGCCAGGTTCTCGGCCACATATCCCGCGACCACGTTACGCACCGCGTCCGCGTTCCAGGAATACTCGTTCAACAACCGCTTCATCTTCTGCGGCCCCGCGTCCCCGTTGAACTCCGCGAGCGTCCATCCGTTCTTCCGTTCCGTCCGGGACAACAGGCCCGCCACATACGCCCGTGCCTGCGCCCTGGGCTGCTCGTTCGGGAAACAGCCCGCGACCCGACCGAACAGTTCCTCAAGTCCTGCCTCCCACACCGACACGTCCACCCCGGGTATGCTTCCGGCCACGGTCACCGCGGCGCCTTCGCTGATTCTCACAAAACCACGGAGAACCACGCGGTGGCCGCTCTACACCTCCCACCGCGCCGCCGTCCCGAGAAGAGACCACACGGCGATCACTGTTCCTGTAGTAGTAGGCGAATATCGCTTTGGAAATATCGGCGCCGTCGCGGGCGCCGGAGGCGCACAGGTAGGCGGCGGCGGTGAATACCGCGTCGGCGGGGTCGTTGATGTCCGCCCCGCCGCCGTCGGCGTCGACGGCGAAGGCGGCGAACGTGGCGGGCAGGAACTGCATCGGGCCTTGCGCTCCGGCGTCCGAGGTCCAGTCGGGGTTGCGGCCGTGGTCGGTCTCGGTCTTGCCGATGGCAGCGAGGATGATCCAGGGCAGCCCGGGGCAGGTCGCGGCCGCGGCAACGTAGAGCTCCTGGTAGCCGGCGGGGATGTCCTCGGTGGCGCGCTGGCTGGGCGGGTCGCCGAGGGAACTGATGCTGCTGAGGACCCCGGCGGCGGCGCCCAGGAGGAGCACGATCAGGCCGAGTACGAGTGCGCCGGTGGCGGCCAGCGGCTTCACCGGCCCTGCCGCAGGAGCGGCGGGCGGGGTTCGGGAGCCGGGTCCGGGTCGTCCGTGCCGCCACCGGGTGGGCCGGGGTCGAGGGGCCGTGCGGGGTGCAGGGGGGTGCCGTAGCGGCGGGCCAGCCCGTCCAGATCGACCCGGCTGGTGGCGTGCAGGGGCAGCCAGACGGCGCGGGTGGGAGCGAGGTCGTCGTCGTCGTCGGCGTCGGGGGCGGTCAGCGGGCCGGGGGCGGCGGTGATGACCGTGACCCCGGGCGGGCTGGTGCGCAGCGCCGCGCGCAGGTTCGTCTCCCGGCGGGCGCTGGGCAGCCAGATCAGCAGCGGTGTGACGATCCCGCTGCTTTCGGCGAGGCGGCTGTAGGCGGGGAGTTTCCCGAGCACGCGGGTGAGGGGTTCGGTACCACGGTCAACCTCGATCATGACGTCGAGGCGGCGTAGGCCGGCGACCCACACCCCGTAGCCGTCGGGACACACGATCCGCCCCCAGACCTCAGCGGCGCGCCGTTCGGACCACCAGGCGACCAGCCCCGTGCCTTCGGGCCGGCGGCGGGTGGCGTGCACCAGCGCGGAGCACAGGCTGTTGACGGCGACGAGGTGCGCGAGGCGGACGCCGTGGGCCAGCGCATGGAGGCGGTCACGCCGGTAGCCGAGGTCACGGACGCTGATGCCGCGTTCAGCAGCGAGGATCGCCGCCCCGGCAGTGCCGAGGATGTAGTGCAGGGGGGCGGCGACGAGGCTGTAGTTCGGATGGACACGGTCCACAACCCCGAGGCGGTGCAGGGTCGCCAGCCGCATCCGGGTCTGCCGTTCCCCGTCGAAACACAGCCGGGTGATGTGCCGCCGGGTCAGCACCTGATGTTCGTGGAGCATCGCGAGCAGCCAGCGGTCGCGGGGGGTGAGCCGGCCGGCGAGTTCGAGGATCAACGCGTCCTGCGAACGGGAGGAGGGCCGGCGGGCGGGGGGTGTCATGCCGGGCTCCCTTCAGGCCGGCCAGGGCGGGGTCGGGGTTCGTGGAGGCCGGCCGTGGCGGTGGGGGTGGTGTGGCGGCGTGCCGCCGCGCGCAGCACCGCAGCCCGTCCGGGGACGGCGGCGGGCAGAGGGCGGGTGCGCAGGGTGAAGGCGGCGCTGTCCTCGCCGTTCACGATGAGGCGGGTCGCGGCAGTGAATGCCGGGAGGCGGGCGAGGTCGTGGTGGGACAGCACCGGGGTGACGTGGCGGGCGAGCTCCGCGGCGTCCCGTGGGCTGACGGCGAAGAACACCTTGCTGCGGGCGTTGGTGGACAGGGCGTCGGCGAGGTCGCCGGGCAGCTGGCGGAGGTGCTGGTGGGCGAGCACCATGGACAGCCGGTAGCCGCGGGCCTCGGCGAGCATGTCCTCGATCGCGCCCGGCAAGGTGAGAAAGTTCTGGCATTCGTCGAGGTAGGCGGCGCAGTCGCGGCGTCGGGCGGGGGGAAGGGCGGCGCGGCGCAGAGCGGCCTGCCAGACTTTCGCGAGCACGATCGAGCCGATGATCTGCGCGCCGTCTTCGCCGATCGCGCCTTTGGGGACGCGGACGAGGAGGATCCCGCCGCGGTCCAGGATCGCCGACACGTCAATTGTGGACGGCCCGCTGGCGAGACAGTCCCGGGCGAAGCCGCGCAACAACAACGCGCGGAGCTTGTTCATCAACGGCCCGGTTGCGGCGGCACGTGCCCCGTCGGACAGCTCTGCGTACCAGGTCCAGAAGCCGGCGAGGATCGGATCGGAGACGCGGGCAGCGGCGGCCCGGCGGGCGCGGGGGTCGACCAGGACATCGACGACGTCGACCAAGGTCGGTGCGGGCTGGCTGGCGCGGCGGCCCGAGAGCAGGGTTAGGCAGGTGGAGCGCAGCAGGTCGTCGGTGCGGGGGCCCCAGCTGTCCGCCCAGATCCGCCGGAAGATTCCCACCAGCTGATCGGTGGCCAGCCCGGGGTCGCGGCCGTCGAGGATGTTGAGGACCGGCGGCGGCGCGGCGTCGTCGGGGTCGAGGAGCACGAGCCGGTCGGCGGACTCGGCGGGCAGCCGGTCGAGCAGGTCACCGACGAGGTCGCCCTTGGGGTCGATGACGACGACACCGCGGCCAGCGGTCGCATCGTCGAGGATCATGTTCGCGAGCAGGGTTGACTTGCCGGAGCCGGTGGCGCCGAGAATGTGCAGGTGGTGGCGGGCGGCGGGCACGTCGATGCCGATGTCGCGGCGCCGCCCGGCCTCGGTACGTCCGAGGGTCTTCACGCCGGGTCCGGCGTCGGGGATGCCAGCGGGGGGTGCGACGGCGGCAGCACCGGCCCGCGCGAGCCCGGGTACCGCGGTGTCCACGGGGAGGTGCGCGAGGGCGGCGAGTTCGTCGATGCTGACCAGATCGCCGCGGCGTAGCCGCCGCTCGCCGAGCAGCCGGGGCGGGTCCGGCAGTTTGAGCCGGCGGAGATGGTTGTGGCCGGCGTAGACCGCATAGGCCGTGGCCAGCGCGTGCGCCCGGCCCCGGAGCGCGGCCCACGTGCGCGTCGTCTGGGCGGGGTCTGCGGGGGTGGGGCGGGCGGCGGTGTAGGCGACGCGGACCTCGAACCGCGGCCCGAGCGCCTTCTGGGCGATGGCGCGGGACTCGGCCGACTCCTCCGGGGGTGTCGGGCCAGGCCGGCGGGCAGTGCCGGACGGGGTGGTGCTGTGAGGGCTGATCAGGTCGAGCAGGCGGGCCCACGGCTGCGCGTGGGGGGCCTGGCCGCGGTGACGGGCGGCAGCGCGGCGTGCTTGGGCGAGACGGCGGCCGGTGACCGGACGGGCGAGGACCTGCACGACCGCGGTCTCGTCGTCGTCCAACTCCCCGGCCGCCCCCAACAGAGCGCGTACCGGATCGCCGGGCGGTGTCGCGTGCAGCGGGAGGACGTCGGTGCGAGCGAGGCGCAACACCCCGCCCTCGGCCAGCGGCCCACCAACGGCGCCCCTCGGGGTGGAATCGGTGGGGTGCAGGGGATGGAGGGCGGGACGGCGGGTGGTGGTACGGGCGCCGGGCCAAGCGGCCTGCACCGCCCGCTCCACCAGCCCCGGCGGTACCGCCCCGGGCACCCAGAGACGAAACGCGGTACCTGCCCGCCGGGCGACGATCTCGAAGCCCAAATGCGGCTGTCCGTGTAGGAGCCGGGGCCAGAAGGGTCGGAGCAGCCCGCTCATCTGCCCCCAAAACGCCGCTGCCGCATCGGGGCTGACCTCCGGGGGCATCAGGATCTCCACGGTGCGGGCGTCTGCGACGAGCCCAGCGTCCCGGCCGGCCCAAAAGCGCCGCCGGACCAGCGCGGCGGCGAGGGTGAGCACGGCCAGGGGCAGGCCGACGGGCAGACCCCACACGGCGAGGAGATGGGCGAGGGCATGCCCCACCCCGGCCGGGCCGATCAGCCAGCCACCCGGCGCAGGCAGCGCAGGCGGAGGCGGGGCAGGCGGAGGCGGGGGCGGGGACAGCGGCAACGTCATGAACCACTCCAAGGAGGCATCAGCGTCTGGCGCCGGACAGCGACCGCCGCGCGGCACGTCCAGGCACGCAGAGGAGGAACAGCCCCACCCGAAGGGCGGGCATGGACGGGGACCGGTGGTGCTGGTCAGAGCGGGTCGGCGTCGTCGGCCGGCGCGAGGCCACCGCGGGCCGTGCCCTCCTGGGCGTCGAGGCCGGGGGTGGTGGGCTGCGGGGCGCGGCGGGCGACGTCGACCGGATCTGTGGTGATCAGTTCGTGTTCCCGTGGGGATGCCTGCGCGCGGAACAGCGCCCGATACGCGCCGGTGACGAGCAGCGCGTCGCCGGGCCGGGCGGCGAGCAGCGCCGCGATCTCTCCGTCGGTGAGGCCGAACGCCGCGCGCACCGCCGGGGCGGCGGAGCTGTCCTGGCGCAGGAGCAGCTTCGTCCCGGCGTTCGCAATGATCGCCCGCCCCTGGTCGGTGGCGAGCAGGTCGCCTGTGTCCTGGGTGACAAGAGCGAGGCCGGCCCACCATTTACGGGCTGCTTTCGCCAACCGGTGCAGGAACCGGGCGCCGATCGGGTGGGCCATGAGCAGCCAGGCTTCGTCGACGACCACGAGACGTCGGCGGCGCCGCGTCGGGTCGGCGACCTGCCGCCAGATCGCGTCCAACACCAGCAGGATCCCGGCCGCCCGCAGCTCGTCGGGGAGGGCACGCAGCCCGTGGACCACCAGATGCCCCGACGGCTGGGAGGTGGTGGGTCCGTCGAACAGCCCCCGGTGCGACCCGGTCACGAACGGGGCGAGCAGGCCGGCGAGCGGCTGGCCGTCGGGGTCGGCGTCCAAGGCGGCGGCGATGTCGGCGAGCAGCGGCGCCGGCCGATCCCACGTGGCCGGATCCTGGCTGATCCCGGCCTGGGCGTAGGCGGCGAGTAGCGCCCGGTCCAACGCCGCCCGTCCGGCCGGGTCGTCGACGGGAGAGGCGATCAGCGTGGACAGGAGAGTGTGGGCGAACAGGATCCTGCGGGTGAGCAGCTCCGGGTCACCGCGGCCGTGAGCAGGCAGGTCGAACGGGTTGAGACGCACCCCGGGCGCGCCGAGAGACAGCCGGCTACCGCCGACGGCGGCGGCCAGCGGCGCGTACTCGTCTTCCGGATCCACCACGTGCACCTCGACGTCCTGGTAGAGGCTGCGCAGCACGTCGAGTTTCGTCAGATACGACTTTCCGGCACCGGAGGCGGCCAGCGTGACCGAGTTGTAGTTCGCCGCCGCCCACCGGTCATGCGCCACCACCCCCGTCGAGGACAGGTTCGGCCCGTAGACGACGGGGCCGGCGCCGTCGCGGTACGGATCGGGCAGCGGCATGTCGGGGCTGGTGAACGGGAACGCGGCGGCCAGGGCGGGGGTGTCCATCGTGCGGGTCTGACCGAGCAGATCCACACCGAGGGGCAGCGTCGTCGCCCAGCCGGGCAGCATCCGGTAGCGGGCGGGCTGCACGGCCAGCAGCAGGCTGTGCGCGAGCGCGGTCACCCGCTCGACTTCTTCGCCCAGCGCGGCGGGGTGCTCGGCGTAGACCGTCAGATACACCCCGACTGCGAACAGGCGGGCCTCGCCGCGGGCGAGGCGGCTGGCAAGGTCAGCGGCGTCGTCAGCGGCCGTGTCGACCTCGGGATCGTCGAGCCGTCCGGCCGCGGCGGACAGGCGCCGACCGGACTCCAGGCGGCCCCGCTGGTGGCGCAATCGCATCGCGGCCAGGGCAGGCGGCGTCGGGCGCAGGTGCAGCGCCACGTCGAGGCGACCGGGGTAGGCGAGCAGCGGTTCGAGCCAGCCAGTCCCCACCTCTCGGGGGTAGCCGGTGACCAGCAGCGTCGCCGCGCACAGCCCACCGACCTGCAGATGGTCGGCGTCCACACGCAGGCTGGGGGTGAACAGGGCCGGGCCGACCATGCGGGCGGCCTGCGCCTGCCGGCGCCGACGCGCCCCTGCGCGGCGGTTCACCGGCCCGCCCCGGACGCGGGCACGGTGCCGGCGGCGTGGACGGTGCCGGAGGCGTGCATGCCGTCGGGGGGTGGGGGCAGGTCGGGATGGGCGGCAGCGGCCAGCAGACGCGACAGCGCCGCGGCGTCGAGGGGGCGCACGCGCAGCCCTGCGGTGGCCAGCAGCCCGGCGGCTTCCTCGATCTGCCGTGCCGCGCGGCCCGCGGCGGCGTCCCGCCCGGCCCGGCCGGGCTGGCGCGGCTGGGTGGCAGTGAGCAGGATCTGCCGTTCCCGCAACGCCCGCCCGGCCGCCATCTGAGCCAGAAAGTCGGCATGCTCGGCCGCGGCCTGGGCGAGCGCGGGATGCGCCAACCGGCCGGCCCGCGCACCCAGCACCTCGAGATGCCCGGCGAGGTCGACGGGTACCGCGCGGACGGTGATCTGCAGGGTGCCAGACGCGGCGTTGAGCATCCGAGCGAAGGCGATGATCTTCGCGGCCCGCTCCTCCTCCGTAGCGATCATAATGTTGGTGGTGTCGACCTCGGCGATCACCGCGACCGCGGTGTGCAGGTCCACCACCCCGGCCGCCTCGCCGTGTCGGCCGGCGTCGACTCCCGCAGCCAGCGGCCGGGCGGGTGCGGGTGGCTGCTGGGCGGCGGCCACATCGGGTACCCAGCCCGGCAGGCCGGCCGGGCCGCCGGGTGGGGCGGGGGCCTGGACGTGGGGGGTGCGTCGGTGGGTGAACGCGGCGGCGGCGTAGCGGTCGAGGGGCAGGCCGGCACGCCGTCCCAGCGCGAGCGCGGCACCGCCGCCGACCGGGGGCAGGCACAGCAGGATCAGCAGCGGGGTCGGCAGATACGGCCGGGCGGTCCAGAACACCGCCGCGGCGAGCAGCAGCGGCGGGACGAGCACCGTCAGCTGGCGGGCGGTCAACCCGGCGAGGATCTGATCCGGCCGGTCGACATCCGCGGGAATCCGGGTCCGACCCGGGACGACCGGCGACGACGGCGACATGACATCACTCCCAGTCAGCACAAGGGGGGAAGGAGAACGGGACGGTGAAAGACACGGGCTGTCCGCGGCGGGTTCTCGACACGGCGGGAGACCGACAGCCCGGTCAGAGGGACACGCTCAGATGTGGATGCCGGCAGCGGTCAGCGCGCGGCGCAGCAGCCGGTAGCGCACCAGCGTCACCACCGCGGACGGCCCGCCGGTGCTACGCAGCACCATCCGGATGATCCAGCTCTCCAGCCGCAAGGCGAGCACGAACAGGGCGCAGCACAGCAGAATGTTGAGCAGGCTGCTGTTGTTCGGCGCCAGCGCATGGCCGGAGTCGGCGAGCAGCACCCGCAGGCCGACCAGCAGGAGCAGCGCATGAGCGACCTGGACGGCCAGGCAGCCGACCAGCGCCCGCCCCCACAGTGTCGCCAGCCCGGCGGTCTGCGGAAGCCCATGCCAGATCAGCAGCAGCGGGGCGGCGACCGCGAGCAGCATCAGCACCAGCAGCCGCACCGCCCAGCCCACGATGAGGGCGATGGCCATCACCGCGACGCACAACACGATGAGGACCACGAAGGGCGCGACCCTGCTGACGCTCAGGGTCGTAGTGAGCGTGGAACCGATCCCCTCCGCGGTGATCTTCTGCTTGGTGAGAGCGTTCGAGATCCCGTTGGACAGGCCGATCGCGAGGCTCATCAGCGGCAGGCTCAGGTGCGCGAGCACAAAGGCGACGATCATGCGGGGGGCGAGGTCCTTCGCCACAGCCCGGGTCTGCAGCGTGTCATAACCCATGACCAGCAGCCCACCGGCAGTCAGGATGAGCAGCATCAGGCTGTCCGCGATCGCCAGGCTGTCCCACCACATCTGACGGATCGCCGGGCGGGTGGTGACATCCTCGGTCGACAGCACGGTGGCGCCGAGGAGTTTCATCACCGGGGCCAGCGCGCCTTCGACGAGGTTCGCCAGCCACGTATTGATCGCGTCGGCGATCTTTCCGGGGATGTCGGTGAGTCCCCGCAGAAACCCGGGGATGAGACTGGGCCCGCTGTCGTGCGGGTCAGGTGTGTGCGGCGCCGGGCCGGGCGACGGCTGCGGGGTCGACGCTGGCGGGCTGGCCGGGACCGGTTCGGGCAGCGGACTGGCCGCGGGAGCCGCCGGTGCCGGGCTGGCTGCCGGGGGTGCTGGCAGCGGGCTGGCCGCTGGGGGCGGCGGGGCGGGAGAAGGAGTGGCCGCGAGCGCCGGGGACGCCGCGCCGACCAGAAGGCCGGCTATGGCTGCTACCAGGACCGTCCGCCGCGCTACCCGACCGCCGGCTCGGATTCCGCGCGCTCGCGGCCGGCCCATCAGCCGCCGACCACCGATCGCAGCGCGGTCAGCAGGATCGGGGCGAGGATCGCTAGCGCGTAGCCGACACCGGCGGACTTGAACGCCCCCTTCGCCCGTTCGACCTCCGCCGGATCCCCGTTCGCCCCCATGTACCGCAGCCCACCGAGACTGAAAAACAGCGTCGCGACCCCGGCAAGAATGCCGATCAACCAGTTCCTGATATTCGTGATCACCTGGTTGAGGTCCGTCACTGCCGGCACCGGTGCCGGCGGCGGCGCTCCCGGCACGGGAGCGGCCATGACCACCCCGCGGGACAGCAGCACGCCGGCGACCGCGGCGAGCACCACGAGCACCACGAGGGCCGCCCGCCCGCGCCGGGCCGGGCCGCAGTGTGCCGGCAGCCGGCCATCGGCCCGCTCCTCACCATCAAGGGTCGTCAGCGCCAGGGCGACAGCCCCGCCGACGGCGAGTTGGACCAGCCCCGCCGCCCCCCACACCCGCAGCGGCGGCACGGGCACACCCACCCGCCCCGCGAGCGTGGACACGACCACCACCCCGCCGACCGCCGCCGCGGCGACGACCACCCCCACCAGGCCCTCGACCAGCCGCCGGACCCAGCCCGGCGCGGCGTCGTACACCCGGCCGACGGCGACCATGATCCACACGGCACGGCGGCGGACGGCGTCGAGGACACCGGCGACAGCCAGCACCGGACGCGACACCGGCCGGCTCATCGGCCCGCTCCCGGCTGCCGCGGACCCACCCGGCTGGACAGCACCGCGTGCAGCAGCCGCTCCTCCGCCGCGGCGAGCCGCAACGCCCACTCCTCACCCGGCGTCACCGTCGCCGCCGACAGCACCGCCGGGGTCGTGCCCGCCAGCCGCGCCGCCCTGATCAGCTCCGCCTCCGCGTGGGTGAGCGCCCCGACGCGGACCGCCTGCGCGAGCAGCCGCCGCAGCCCCACCCCCCAGGGCCGCGGCGGCAACGCCGCGGCCACCGGCACGCAGGTCCCGACCGGCAGCGACGGGCTGTGCAGGCATGCGTACGACACTCCCGCCCGGTAGGCACCCCACACCAGCCGGCTCTCCACCCGGACCGACGCCGGCCGGGCCCGCAACGCGGCGAGGAACCCGGTGAGCACCTCCGCATCGAGATCCGCCCGCATCCCCACACCGCCGGCCGCCAGCGTGCCGGCGACGTGGCGCAGCATCGGCAGCGCGATCCCTACCGCCGCCACCAGCCAGCCCTCGTCGCCCTGACGGCGTGCGACCTCCCGCCACACCGCCGCACGCACCGCCGCCGACGTCGCCGGCCCCGCGAGAAGAATCTGAAGCTCCCCCACACCGATGCACCGCGACGGCAATCCTGAATGCACCGTCCGGCCATCGAGCACACACCGGCCGCCTTCCGCGACCTCGACGAAAGCCGCCTTAGCAAGATCCAACGCCGTCGGCCCGCCGCTACTGTCCGCTCTGCCTCTCACTGGTCTCCCTCGCTCGTCGAAAAGCGTGCGAGACCAGAAACCCAGCCGGCCCTGGCAAAAACCCTGACACCGCTGACAGAAAACCTGACAGCAGCCGCTGAACAGCGGCGCAGCACGGTCCAGCCCGGACTGTCAGAAAGCCATCCCCACCAGCGGCCCGCCGCCTCGCCCCGGCTAGTACTACAGCAACAGTTGCTGTGATCAGCTGACGCGATAGTGCCGCGACCTGCGCATTTGCAATTGATCTTTGGTTCGGGCGGGTGTTTGTCCCGGCGTGTCGCAGCCGACACGCCGGGAGGTGTTGCTGTAGTACTAGGAAAAGACTGTCAGGACAGCGGCGTTCTTTCCGTTCTGACACCTCTGCCTGTCAGCGGATCCGCCAACACAATGTCAGAGTGGACGGCGCGCCAGGGCCGGATAGGAAAAGGGGGTGTCAGCGGCTTCGCCATGACTGTCAGGAAAAAAAGCAGAAGCCCGTGGTTCCCTGAAAACCGTTCCTCCCCGGGAAACACCGGCGAGGAGCACACCCGGCCATCGCGTATTTCCCTGAAGGAGACGCTGTCGTGCCATCCGTACCGGAGAACCCCTCCGCCGACCCGGTTCCGCTCACCGTGTGGACCACCCGCGCCGGTGACGGCGAGCATCTCCCCGGCGATATCCTCCGCCGCATCCTCGACACCTACAGCCGCCCCGGCGAGCTGGTCATCACCACCACAGACATCCTGACCGGTATCGCCGACATGTGCACCGCCACCGGCCGCCGCCACCGGACGGTGAACACCAGCAGCGACACGGACATCCCCGGTTGGATTCTTACCAGCCGCGTAGCTGTTCAGCTCAGTTGAGCGGGTGTCTTGCGGATCTTGCCTGTTGATGGTTCGGCTGGTTGCCGGCCGGCGGGTCAAGATCGGCTAGTTTG
>NZ_JDWE01000063.1:0-18946 GCF_000685765.2 Frankia sp. BMG5.23 | reverse complement strand
GCGTGATCGAGCTGTTCAAGGCCCGCAACGTCCGGCTGATTCCGGTCCGGGGCACCACCATGGACTTCACCTCCGCCGACGGCCGGATGATGGCGGACATCATCTTTTCGATCGATGCGGGCGAGGCCGAACGCACGGCGGAGCGTGTCGCACGGGCAGCACAGCAGCGGGCAGAGCAGGGCCGCCACCACGGCGGACCCCGGGCGTACGGCTACGGGCCGATCGTCGGCACCGACCACGCCGGCAAGCCCGTACGGGACTTCTACGCCCTCGTGCCGGACGAGGCGGCGGTTATCCGCCGCATCGCGGCCGATGTGCTGGCAGGCATGCCGTTGGGGGCCATCGCACGCCAGCTCAACGCCGAAGGCGTGGCGACCGTGACCGGTCGCCGGTGGGACCCGACCACGGTCAAGGAGATGATGGTCAACCCGCGGCTGATCGGCATGCGTGGCTACCAGACCCGTGCCACCCGCCGCAGCACGGGCACCATCGCGGTCATGGGTGAGGCGCAGTGGCCTGCGATCCTGGACGTCGACACCTGGGAGCAGATCCGGGCGATCCTCACCGACGCCTCGCGGCGGACCAACACCAACGCGCAGAAGCTTCGGCGCATGCTGGCGGGGTTCGTCTACTGCGCCTCGTGCGGGCACAAGCTGACCGGGAACGGCGCGAACGGGAAGCGGCTGTACTGCCAGCGCCGCAACGGCCGCTGTGCGGCCAAGGTCCGGATCGGAGAAAGCTTCCTCGTCGAGTTGGTGAGCCTCGCCGTGCGCAAGCGTCTCGACGACCTGGTGCTCCAACCCGTCGCCACGGAAGACCCGGCCGCCGCTGAGCTGGCGACGTTGGAGGCCCGCAAGAGCGCGCTGGCGGACCGGTGGGCATCCGGGAAGATGGACGACGATGCCCACAAGGCCATCGTCCGCCAGATCCGTGAGGCCGAGGCCCGCAGGCACACCAGCGCGCGACGGCGCGCCACGCTGCCCGTGGACGGCGCCGCAGGCTGGGATGAGCTGGGAGACGACATCGCGGCCAAGCGGGTGATCCTCACCCAACTGATCGACGGCGTGATCATCGGCGGTGATGGAACCATCGAAGGCGATGAGGTGCAGCGCGTACGGATCGTGTGGCGCGACCTCAACGACCCCCGGTAGTCCCTCCCACCGAGCGAAGCCCCCGGCAGATGCCGGGGGCTTCGTCGTATCTGCCCGCATTGGCGCCTGAGAGCGACGCTGGCGCGTTGAATTGCTGGGGGCGCTGTGCCCCCCGGTGATTGCGGCGCGGGTAGAGGTAGCGGCTACGGGTAGCGGAGTCGTTGCCCGGGGCACTACCGGTCGGACCGGTCCTGACCTGCGACGCTGTGACGCTGGGCGGCATGCCAGCGATCAATGACCCGAATTTGCTAGTCAGGCATGGCTACCAGAGGGGCATGCAACCTGCACGGCGATCTTGTGTGCCGGGATGGGCGAGGTCACCGTCCCGTGTAGTGGGCCGTGTTGTCCAGGCGGGTGGTGAAGCCGTCCGCGGTGTCGCGGGTCAGCAGCAGAAGCGGCTCGACGGCGGTCAGGTCGGGGGTGTCTGTGATGCCGCCGACCTTGCGGGTGGCGGTGACGGCGATGAGGTCGCCGCCGGGGGCGAGGTCGTCGAGGTAGGCGGTGTTGCGCGGGCCGCGTTCGCCGTTCAGCAGGCACTTGGCGGCCCCCAGGACGCCGAGGGTCAGGCAGCCGCCGAGCAGGATCACGGTGGTGCCCTGGCTGAGGGTCAGGCGGGTGATGACGGTCAGATCCGCCACCAGTTCGCCCTCGGGTGCCCACAGCGGGGTCAAGCGGACCTGACCGTGGCCAGGAAAGGTGATGGCCGGGTCCGGCGGCGGGGTGAAGCGGTAGGGCAGGTGGGGGCCGAACTCGGCGAAGGCGGTGTTGCGCTCAGGGGCGCCGAGGACGATCAGGCTGTCGGGTTCGGCGTTGTAGTACTCGCCGGGGTGGAAGTCCCGGATGGTCGCGGCCGGGAAGTACTGGGCGAAGTGGACGCGGACGTAGAACAGGGCGTCGAGGTCGGCGAAGCCCGCATAGCGGGCGTACAGCGGCTCGCTCGGCCGCTGCCGGGCCGGGTCCGCGGCGGGGAGAGCGGAGCAGATCACGTCCACGCGGGAGGTGGCGGTGATACCGAAGAACCGGCTTGTCCCGTCGCCCGGGGCGGTCCCCGCGACGCTGGCGGGGGCGTCGCTGCCCGGCGGGGGCGGTCCGGCAAGGTAGGAGCCATCGGCAATGAGCAGTGCGAGGGTGTCCAGGGCCTGTCCAGCGTGGCGGCGTACGGTTTTGGCTGAGCAGCCCAGCACTCGGGCGAGGGATTCCTGCCGCTCGGTCAGGCTGGGCCAGGAGTGTTCACCGAGCAGGTTGAAATCCGCAGCGGCATAGCGGCGCTCGTGCGGGGTCAATGCGTCGATCGCTCTGCGCAGAGCTGCTACCAGGCGTGTCGTCTCGCTCACCGCGTTCGACAGTGGCGGGGTTCGGACGAGCAGCAGCGCGCGGAGCGGGTCGCTGAGCGCGGTGACCGCCCCAGGATGACCGAGAGCGGGCCCTTGGCGCAGCCGCAGCAGCTCAGCGCGGATGTCCTCCGGAGAGACCCGGGCGGGGGAAAACGCCATGTGTCCAAGGGTTGTCCAACGGCCTGGATCTGTCCGGATCTTGGGGTAACTGGCGGGATGTCGCCGCTGCATGACCCACGGGGACAGTGGTGGCTCCTCACCTCTGGAGGTGGCCATGTACGCCGCTGTCGGACCGGCGACGAACACCCTGGTACTCAATCCTGACGAACTCGGCCCCGACCCGGCGCCGGGTATGGATCTTGCGGCGACGCTGGGCATCGGGCATCTGGAGATCCGCTCGGCCGGGGGAGCCAATGCTGTGACCCTGCCCGTCGATCGACTACGGCGCATTCGCGCCCTGGCCGACGAACGCGGCCTGAAGGTGGCGGCGCTGGCCTCACCGCTGTGGAAATGGTGCCGACCCGAGGCTCGGCCCGGCCGGGTGGACACCTTCGGCTTCCCGACCCAGGTCCCGCCCGAGGAACGGCTGGGCTGGATCGAGCGGGCGTTGGAGGCCGCCGCCATCCTGGGGGCCCCGGTCGTGCGGATCTTCTCTCATCTGCGCGTCGACCCGGAGTTGACTGAGCGGATGTCCGGTGACCCGCTGCTGGCCAAGGCCCTGGACGCGGCGGATACGGCCGGGGTGAGGCTGCTGCTGGAGAACGAGCCGGTGTGCACCGTCGCCCACGCCGAGCCGCTGCTGGAGATCCTGGATCGGTATCACGGGCAGGGCCTGGGACTCTGGCTGGACGTGGCGAACCTCTACGAGGTCGGCCAGGCCACCGGCGACGTTGTCCGCGCCCTGGCCCCGTATGTGGCATACGTGCACGTCAAGGACTATCGGCCCGCTGACGGGGGCGGCCGGGTGTTCTGCCCTGCCGGCGAGGGCGTGGTGCCCTACGCCGAGGTGCTGCCACTGTTGCATGCGGCCCGCCCGGCGCTGCCTTACGGGCTGGAGACCCATGTGCGTGACACCCCCGCCGACGCGCTCGCGACCGGGGCCGCGTTCCTGCGGTCGGCCGTCCCGGGCGGCGTCGCGTGAAGCGGGTGCTGCTGGTCGGAGCCGGAGAAGTCGGAGCCAAGCACCTGACCGCCCTGGCTGGCGCGCCTGACCTGGCGGTCATCGGGGTCGCTGACCCCGGCCCACGCGTCGAACTACCGCTCGACGTCCCGCTTTTCGCCTCCTGGCGGGCGGCGCTGAGGGCCGTGACGCCGGATCTGGTGGTGGTAGCCTGCCCGCCGGGGACCGCGCTTGTCGCGGCTCGGGATGCCGCCCAAGCCGGGGCGATCGTTCTCATGGAAAAGCCCGGCACCGCCGACCCGGCTGCCTTGGCGTCCCGACCGGGTGACGGGCGGATCTTCGTAGCATTTCAGCCGCACTTCGCCCCCGGCCTTGATGTTCTGCTCGTCGAACGTCCGGCTGTCACCCGTGCCGAGGTGCTGCTGGCCGTGCGGCGGGACCCCAGCTACTTCCGCGGCTGGCGCCGCACCTACGCCGCCGCCGGTGGGGTTCTGCACCAGCAGGCCATCCACGGCCTGACTCTCGCTTTGCGGATGCTGCCCGGCGACATGGAGGCGGTCGACGCAGAGGTAGTGCATCGCCGGGGCCTGGCGGAGACGGAGGATCACGTCACCGCCACCATCACGCTGTCCGGTGGCGCCATGGTGCACATCGACGCCCGTGTCGACCACTCTGGGCCGCCGGCCCACGAACTCGTTCTCCACCTCACCGACGGACGCCGTCTTGAGGTACGCGGTCGCAACCTCGAAGCCGGACTCGGCGATCCAGCCGCCGCCCCCACGCACGAGAAGCTGCGGCGCGCGATGTACGCCGCGGTGCTGGACGCCACCGACGGGCGCCCAGCTCACCCCTGTCTGTTCCCGCTGACGGCGTTGCGGCGCCCACTGGAGGTGATCGACCGTGTCTACCGCGATGCCCGCGTTGTTCGCGCCGCGCACACCGCTGCCGCATGAGTTGCCCGTCGAGGTCGTCGAACGCAAAGGGATCGGCCACCCCGATACCCTCGCCGACGGTATCGCGGAACTCGCCTCCATCCGCTACAGCCGGCACTGCCTGGAGGTGGCGGGGGCGGTGCTGCATCACAACCTGGACAAGGTCGCTGTGCTCGGCGGCCGGGCCGCTTTCACCGATACCGACGGTGTCTACGACCGGCCGCTGCGGGTTGTCTTCGGTGGCCGGATCTCCACCAGCTTCGCGGGCCGTCCGCTGCCGGTGCGGGAGATCCTCCAACAGGCGGCCGTCGACCACCTGCATGCCGCCCTGCCGGGCTTCGACCGGGTAACGCTGGAGGTGAGACACGAGACGACCGACTCCTCCAAGTTCCCCCACTGGTTCGCCCCCCGCTCCCTGGACGATCTGCCCGAAAGGCCGATCGCGTTCTCCAACGACACCGCCTACCTCGTCGGATCGGCCCCACGGACAGCCACGGAGACCGTGGCGCTACTGGCCGAGGCGTGGTTCCGGCGTTTGCCGTGGGCGGGTAGCGACATCAAGGCCCTCGTCGTCCGAGACGGCGCGACCTGGACGGTGACGGTGTGCGTGCCCGCCCTGGCCGGGTATCTGGCCAGCTCCGCGGAATTCCACGACACGGTCACCGACGTGGCCGGCGAACTGACCGCGGTGCTTCAGGAGCATCTTCAGAGCCGGGCGACGGTGGTGTGCAACACCCGCGGCAGCCGCACCGGCCCCTTGTCGGGGCAGTACTTCACACTGTCGGGGTCGGCCGTCGACTACGGCGAGGACGGTTTGGTGGGCCGGGGCAACGCCCGCACTGGCGTGATCAGCGGCGCCCACCTGGCCGGGAACGAGGCGACGTTCGGGAAGAACCCGGCCTACCACGTCGGCAAGGTAGGCGGCTGGCTCGCCGATGAGGCCGCCCGCGCGGTGGCTGCCGAGTTCGGGCCGTGCCGCGTCGCGCTGCTGTGGCGCAACGGTGCCCCCTACGACGAGCCCGCCTCTGTCGAGATCATCGCCGGCAGGGGGGCGCCACCAGGAGAGGCCGAGGAACTAGTGCGGGCCACGCTGTCCCGGACGGACTGGATGGGCGAGCTGCTGTCCGGCCGGTACCTGCCCGCCCTCGCGCCGGTCGGGGAGCTGCTGGCCGAGCTGGAGCGGACCGTCAGATGAGCGCGCACCGTCTCGCCACCGGCCACGTCTGCGCCCACCTCACCCTGCCCGAGCACCTGGACATCACGGCCGCGCGGACCGCCGAGCGGGCACTGCCCGGCGGATGGACCCTGACCGCAACCCCCGCCACAGAGGCGGTGGACGTCGAAGTCACCACGGGGGCCGCGGCCGTCACCGTTGCGGGAGACACCGTGTGCCTTCGGCTGCCCCCGGCTGTGACCGCCTCGGACACATTGGCGTACGTTACCTACACCGCGACCGAGCGGGTCCGCCAGCAGCGACGCAAGGTTACGGTGCACGCCACCGCCCTGATCGCACCGGACGGGCGGGCGGTGCTGCTCCTCGGCGCGAACGGTGCGGGCAAGACGTCCACCGCGTTCGTGCTCGCGGCTCGGGGCTGGACCCATGCCGGCGACGACCTGGTTGTCCTCGGCGAGAGCGACGAGGGCGTGCTGGAGGTGTGGCCAGGCAAGTCCACCGCCGCCGTCCGTGACCCGAGCCGGCCACTCGCGCCGAAGCCCCAGCACGTGCTGGAGCCGCTCGCCACCGCGCCGGTCCCGCTGGGCCGGGTCGTACGCCTGGCTGTTCACCCGGTGCTGGTCCCGGCGTCGCTGACGCCCGCGTTGCCGCTGTCGGTGAACGAGCGGCTGCGGCTGCACGAGATGCTGGCCCGCTACATCTCCGGCCTGCCCACCCCCATCACCGGCGTTGCCGGGTTGCCGTACGGGCCGGTGTGGCCACTGGACACACCCACTCTGGCCCGTTGGCGCAGCCGCATGATCGCTGCCCTGGCCGACTGCCAGTTCGAGTACCTGTACGCGCCCAACCCCGAGACAGCCGCCGGCCTGCTGACCCAGGATGCCGAGACGAGGTGAACGCCGCCGTGATCCTGCCCAGCCGCAACGAGCCAGCCACCATCACCGCCGTCACCACCGCCGTCGACACCGCCCTCGGCGACACGTCCGCGGTCATCGTGCACGCCGACTCCTCCGACTCCCCGGACACCACCGCACGCTTCACCGCCACCAGCACCCGGGCCGTCAAGGTGCCACTGACCGACCTGGTACGGGGCAAGGGCGCCCAGATCCTGGCCGCCGTCCGCCGCCTGGACCTCACCGGCGCCGATACGGTGCTGATCGCCGATACCGATACCCGCAACCCGGACCCGGCCGCCTACGCCGCACTGCTGCAACGGGTGCGGGCCGGAGGTGCCGTCGCAATCGCCGACTACCCACGGCACTGGGACGAGGCCAACCTCACCAACCACCTTGCCCGCCCACTGATCGCCGCCACCACCGGTCACGACATTCCCCAACCGCTGGCCGGAGACCTCGCCCTCTCCCGCGACGCCCTCACCGCCGTCCTCCACGCGGTCGGAGCACTACCCCCGGCGGTCTCCGCGTGCGTGGACGGGTACGGCATCGACGCCTTCCTCCTGCTGACCGCCGCCCGGCTTGGGCCCATCGCCTCCGTACGGCTCGATACACCCAAGCAGCACGCCGGCTCCTTCCCCCACCTCCCCGCCATCTACCACCAAGCCGTCCCCGTCCTCCTACACCTGACCGCGACAGGCACCCCGCCTCCGATCCCACCGGACAGCGAACCGGCGCTCTACCGGACCGCCGACCGCGACATCGAGACCGCCCGCCTTCGGTCCATGCGCGCCACGCTGGACAGCTTCGGCCCCCACCCCGGCGGCTACGATGAACATCACTGGCCGCAGGCCACCGCAGATGCCTGGCACGCCGTCACCACCGGCACGCCGGCGCCCGACGCGGCCCGCCGGCTGTGGCCTCACTACCTGCGGCGCGTGATCGACTGGCTGACCAGCGGGCAGCACGCCGCCACCTGGCAGCGGGCCGAGGCGCTCGCCGTCGCCCACGCTCGCCTGCACACCGCTGTCCTCACCTTCCCAGGAGCCCGACAATGACCGCCGCCCCGACCTCCGGCTTCTCCGCCTTCGCCCTGGAGCCCTTTCCTGAACTCCAGCCGGGCGACGACCTCGCGAGCACCATCGCCGACGTCCTCACCCACACCGGCACCGAACTGCACGACGGGGACGTCATGGTCGTCGCCTCCAAGGCCGTGAGCACCGCGGAGAAGCGTTACGTCGACCTCGCCAGCGTCACCCCCAACGCGGAGGCCCTGGAACTGTCCGCGAAGACGGGTAAGCCCGCCGAGATCGCGCAACTGATCCTGGACGCCAGCGACAGCTACTTCCTGGCCACCGAGAAAGGCCCGATCATCGCCCGGCACACACTCGGCTACCAGCTCACCTCAGCCGGGATTGACCGTGCCGGCACCGACGGCGCATGGCTGCTACCGATAGACCCCGACGCCTCCGCCCGCGCTCTGCGCGACACCCTGCTCTCCTCCACCGGCGCAGACATTGCCGTGGTGATCGCGGACTCCGACGGCCGCGCCGACCGGCGCGGGGCCACCGTCATCTCGATCGGCGCGGCGGGCGTGGCGCCCCTACGCACGACCGGGCACGGCGGCAAGAAGCAGGAGGAGACCTTCACCGACCTCATCGCCGCAGCGGCCGGGATCATCCTCGGGCAGCGAGGCCGCGGGGCCCCCGTCGCGGTGCTGCGGGGCATCTCCTACTCGCGCAGCGACGAGGGCGTGGCGTCGATGCTCCATCACCGCCCGTGACCTTGCTGATCACGGGCGCGGCCGGGACCATAGGAACCCGACTGGCGGCCGATCTGGCTGCCCACGGTGTCCCACTGCGGCTGCTCGACCAGCGACTTCCCGTCGGCGGGCCGCCCGCGGGTGCCGAGTTCGTCCAAGCAGACCTGCGCGACCTGGACGCGGTCGAGAAAGCCACCACCGGGACATCCGCTGTCGTGCATCTTGCCGGGATCACCCAGGAGGGGCCGTTCGCCGAGATGGTGGAACACAACATCACCGGCACCCACCATGTCTTGGAGGCCGCCCGCCGCGGGCGGGTTCCGCGCGTGGTGCTGGCCAGCAGCCACCACGTCACCGGCCTGAATCCCATAGGCGCCCCCACCGCGCTGCTGGCCCCCGACAGCTTCTACGCCGTAACCAAGGTGACCGCCGAGGCCCTCGGTCACCTCTACGCTTACAAGACCACCATGCAGGTCGTGGCGATACGGATAGGCAGCTACCGCACCCGCCCCGACGAACCCCGCCACCAGGCGACCTGGCTGAGCCCCCGCGATGCCACCACCCTGCTCTACACCGCTGCCACCCGCCCCCTGACCTGCCCCTTCCTCGCCGTGTACGGCACCTCCAACAACAGCGAGTCGTGGTGGCCGCGCACCGGCTGGGACGTCCTCGACTACCAACCGGCCGACAGCGCCGACAAGCACTCCGAGCCTGGCCCGCTGACCGACCGCTTCATGGGCGGCGTCTTCGCCGAAGACGAACTCCCCACGGCGTAGGAGCGTGATGAAGCAGCTCACCGTGCCCGGTTGCCGATCGGCCAGATCCTGTCCTCGGTGCTGCGCCAAGCCGCGCCCTATCTATCTCCGAGACGGCCGCCGGCCGGCACGGCCTCAGTCGAACTCGCCCTTGCGCGCGCCGTCCAGGAACGCTGCCCATTCGGCCTCGGTGTAGCGCAGCGTTGGGCCGTCTGGGTCCTGCGAGTGACGGACAGCTCTGCCGCCGTCGGGCAGTTCGGCGACCTCGACGCATGCTCCCTTATCGTTGGACGCGGTCGCCTTCACCCAGGTCAGCCCGCCCGGAAGTTCGGTGTTCATCCCCTCACAGCTCCTTCATCACACTTGCGATCTTGTCGGCTGACGCCTCGGCCGACAGTGCCTTCGCCTGTAGCCGATCGAAGATCTCCCGGTAGTGCCTCACTTCGTGCGGTTTCTCGATGTAGAGGCTTCCGGTCGGGATCTCTATGTACACGACATCTGGGTCGTCTTCGTCGGTGAACCCCAGATACGTGAAAGGCGTACCGAGCGGGGGGTGCGCGCCGATGCTGTACGGCGTGATCTGGATCGTGACGTCGTCACGGCTGCCCACCTCCAGGAGATGGTCGAGCTGGGCCCGATGGACGTTCCGGCCACCGACTGGTCGCCGCAGCACGGCTTCGTCAAGGACGACGTCCACCTTCGGCGGGTTCGTGCCGAGCACCCTTGCCTGCCTGTCGGCCCGCAGGTCAAGACGCTTCGCCACCTCTTCCTCACCGGCAAGCCAGTCCGTACGGATGACGGCACTGGCGTAGTCCCGCGTCTGGAGGAGACCTGGCACGACTGCGGAGTGGTAGTCCTTGATCTCCGTGGTGTCGCCTTCCAACCCGATGTAGACCTGGAGCCACCGGGGCACGACATCACCGTACGGTCGCCACCAGCCTTGCTGGGTCGTGGTCTTCGCCAGTTCGAGGACGGCTTCGCGCGTCGCGTCGTCGGTGACGCGGTACAGAGCAAGAAGATCGTTCGCGTCCTTCAGCCTGACCGACACCGCGCCGTTCTCCTGGCGATAGATCGTCTGCACGGAGCAGCGGAGCACCTCCGACGCCCGTTCCACGGACACGTTGGCCGCCTCACGCAACCGGCGTAGCTCTCGACCGAGCCGGCGGCTGCGGACGGTAGTTCCCGACGCTTGACGCGCCAACGCTTCCTCCTGCCTGGAACGTCTGACTGGCCTTCCCCCTGGGCGAGTCTCCCACCCCTCATCCTCCAACGTCGGGTAGGACCACACCACCACAACTACAGTACAGATGCACTTGCATCTAAAACCGTCAGGCTCCATCATTACCCAGCGGGCACGCTCCCATCAGCACTCCGTCACCCCCACTCGGCGGGATGGAGGCAGCCGGGTGCGCCCCGTCACGATCAGCTCCCGGCCCTCACGGCGCGCCGCCCCCGAGTGCCGGGAGCCGATCCCCCACCTCCACTGGCAACGGCATGGCAGGGAGAGCGTGATGGACGACTCGGGAGAGACCAGGCAGGAGCCTGTCAAGGCAGACCGAGGGGAGAGGGCTATAGCTGACCGCCGGTTCGTAGTGTGGGACGCGGACGGACGGCCGCTCGAAGCGTTCGCCGACTTCGACACCGCCCACCAGTGGGCGCACGGGCGCATGCGGCAGGCACATACCCGTCTTCCCCTGACCGTTGACGATCGTGTCGCGAAGGTCAGCCGCCGCCTGTCGCACGCGCGCTGCGAGCTGGTGGCGTGGGCTGAGTTCGCCGTCCTGCCCGGCTGCGACCTGCCGTCACTCCACACGCCATCGGCGGCGGCACCGGACAGTACACCCGCACATGAACGTCACGATCACCGGCATCCGTGCTCTCAGCCGTACGTTGGCCGCAACCCGAGGGGTTCGGTATGACTGCGACCGACCCGTCGTCTGTGATTCGGGTGGCCGTGGCGCACTTCCCGCCGACCGCCGCCGCCGTATCCGAGGTGCGTACGAGCACCGCCCGTACGCTGCTCGGGTGGTCGGTGGACCCGGCCGCCGTGGACGTCTGCGAAGTCGTTGTCTGCGAACTGGCCTCGAACGCGGTCAAGGCGAGCCGTCCGCGTGATCTTGTGGCCATACGGCTCACCGCGACCAGCGGGAATGTCCTAGTCGAAGTGTGGGACGGCAGCGCCGCGGGTCCCCGGCTCACGAGCCCGGACGTGTTCAGCGAGGACGGGCGCGGCCTGCTCATGGTCGACGCGCTGTGCACCCAATGGTCCTGGTATCGGGTCAGATCCGGCGGAAAGGTCGTCTGGGGACAGATCCCCGGCGGGCTGCGACCCCAGATGCAGGCGACGGACGTAGGTGCGGCGCTGCCGGCACGGACTCCCCTTGCGGGGCCGGAGCCGGTGGCACCGGTCGTCTACCGCACCGATCCGCCGACGTTACGGCGGGTCGCGGACGCGCTGCGCGGCCTCGACGACTGGCACCGGCCGTCCCCCGGTCCCGCCGGTACGAAAGATCGGACGGCGACCGGTTCCCGTCACGGCCAGGCCCGACCGGAAGCCGTACGCCGATGACCGGCCGCCCTACCGTGCCCGAGCATCTGCGCCCCGTGGTGCTGCTCGCCAGGATGCGCGACCTGGCGCCCGCCGACCAGGTGACGCGAGTGCTCGGCCTGTTCGTCCCCCCGATCGATCCGGCCTCCCCCAGATGGGCCGCGCTGTGCACCGCCCTGGACACCTACGACCGCGCCACACAGGCCGGAACCGTCGACCTCACCGCGTTGCGTCGTCAGGTCGACGCGGCAGCCTCGGCCGTTCTCGGTCTCGCCGGTGCCCGCCCCGCACAGCGCACCCCCAGCCGGCACAAAGGAGTACCCGTGACGCTTGCCAGCCTCCACCACTCCGTAGCCAGGGACACGGGACAGACCAACCCCCGTCCGCCCGCCACCGCGCCGGGACCGGCGGAACCGGTCGCGGCGTTCGTCGCCAGGCAGGCACCGCGCCTGTTCGCGCTCGTCGACGACAGCGAGGATGTCCAGATCCTCGCGTGGGGACTCGCCTCCCGCGACCATGTCAATCTCGTGAGCCCCGACGGCAACCTGTGGGGGACCTTCGCTGACGTCGACCATGCCCGCGCGATGTACGCGCATGTGGTCACATCCGTCGAGATCGTCTGGTGTGTCCCCGGCCGCCACGAGTGACAGCCGGGACCACACGGGCCACGCCCGCCGACCCCAGCCGCCGGGTAACCCCGATCAGGCCCCGGTCGCTGGGCATCGACGCCCCCCACGCCCCATGACCGATACGCACCGTTCGGCCGGAATTGTGCGGCTTCCTGTCCGTCCGCCCACCGGGCCCCCCACCGGCCCGCCCACTGGACCACCCGTAAAGATGGGCGGGTCTGCAATACCGCGCTGGCGCAGGTCGCAGCACCTTTCGCACCCACCCAAGCACTCCGCGACTTAAATACCCAACGGGTACTGTTGAAAAGTATAAGCGTGGACCGCGGGCGCGTAATGTGGCACCTTCCGCGCCGTTCCCCGATGACAGGACAGCTCGTGTGCCTTACCGGCCGAGCGACACCATAGGCGTCGACGTCGCTGAACGTGACGTCCGGCGCAGACGCCAGCAGACCCAGAGGGAACCCCTACACCAAGTGATCTCAGTCACATATCCATGCCTGCTTTGTGTGGGAATGTTCCGAATTGCGGCTTGTCCCAACCGATGCCCTGTCCGCGGGCCTGACGGGGGCCCTAACCGTGTACCTGCTTAGTGGGTACACCTGAGACGGTGCATCGGTGCAGCTCAGCGGGCATCTGGCACGTACCCGAGTGGGCCAAGAGCTCAGCGGGCATCTGGCACGTACCCGAGTGGGCCAAGACTCAGTGCCGTTCCTGGCATCCTATTAAATCTTGGTCACCGGTGGGTTTGATCGGCGAAACGTGCACGCTTGGCGAAAGCGGATAGTGCGGTTAACTTTTATTCACCGCATTCCCGCCGCCTGTGCTGTGAGGTGCCGTGGTCGATCCGTCCCGCCTTCCCCGTCCCGCCGACACAGACTCGTACGACGGTCCCCCGACCGCGGACAAGCCACCGCGGACTGGCACAGCGGACCCGGGCAGGGACAGCGCCACCGCGGCGCGGGACGGCGACGGACCGACACCCCTCTCTCCAGCCGACGCACAGGATGCCCGCGACGCAGAAGCGGACCGTACCGACCCCGGGCCGGTAGCGCGCTGGCTCGCCGAGACGCTCGCCGAGGCCCCGCCGGTCCCACCCGCCGCCGCCGCGCTCATCGCGGGCGTGCTCGTCCGCCGACCACCCGCCGCCTAAACCAAGCCAGGGAACCACCGTGGTCTACGAGGCCACCGCACCACCGCGCACCCGCCGTTGCCCGCCGCTGTCCCCGGCGTCTGCGGGGGCCGATGAGGTAGCGGGGGGTCCGCTACCAGGTAGCGGCTGCGCGTACCTTCCCGGCCCGCCCGCACCGGCCGTGAGCTGGGCTTTCGATGGAAGTAGCGGGTAGCGGGCGCCCAGGACGGGCGCCGCGAAACGGGCCTGCGGCAGGGATGGCCCCCCGCTGCCTGCGCTACCGCTACTTCCTTCCAGGACTGCCCGACAGCCCAGCGGGTCCCGACGGCCGGGATCAGCACGGACCCGCGCTGCACCGGCCAGCATTCCGCTGTTGTAGCCGTTTGCCTTCGTTTGCCTGTGTTTACAGGAACTCTCGGGGTGATCGAATCGTTGTATTAGGTGTAGGGCCCGTTTTGCCCTGCCCCGCTCCACCCTCCGGCCGACCGGCCCATCCGGCCCGGCCGGATGTTCGTGTTGGAGGCTGTTTGCGCCGTTCGCCCGCATCCGCTCCCACCACCCCGCCGCCCACCGCCAGCGGGCCGCCCGCGTTACCCGAACCGGCCGAGCCCACCCCGCCAGACCACGACCAACCCGAGAACCCCGAGGATGCGCACGCACACGCCACGTCCCACGGCGATGACGCCGAGGCGTTGGCACGCTGGCTGACCGAGACCCTCGCCGAGGCCCCACCCGTCCCGAAAGCGGCCACCACTCTCATCGCGGGCGTACTTGTCCGACGGCCACCCCCACCCCGCCTCCCAGGTAGGAAGCGCCGCCGTCCACGTACCAGCGCATAGATAGCAAGACGGCCACCCCCGGGTTGCATGTGCAATCCGGGGGTGGTACCGATCGTATCGGCGTAGATTCGGGCGTCTCACCAGCATCTTTAGGTAGCCGGGCCCGGCCTTTGGTCCGTACCCGAGTTGCACACGTCGCGCGGCTCGGACGCAGTGCGCCGGCCACCGCACTGCCAGAGCCTCGTCGACGAGGCGGAACAGCACCGGCGCGTGGCGCGGCAGCGCGGCGGTCACCGCTCGGGCGACCTTCTCGAGCGGACGGGCATGACCCCACAGCAACGCCCGCAGGAACGTCCCGACGCGTCGGCAGGGACGGCGCATCCGTCCCGACGACGCGCTACCGCCCCGTCCGAGCGGGCTACGCTGGCACCATGACAACCGCGCCGCATGTGGCCGATGTGCACCGGATGGTGGATCGGCTTGCGCCTACCCAGGTGGAGGCGCTCTATGTGATCTTGGGTGGCATGCTCGGCTCGCGTCCGGCCACGGAGTCAGCACGGCAGGTTGACGACAGCGCAGCCACACCGGGGCGCCGCTTGTCGTTCATCGGGATCATGGATGGTGAACGCGATCTGGCTGAACGTTCATCTCGAATCCTTCACGAGGAGCTAGGCGAGCCAGACCGGTGATAGTTATCGACACCGGTGTACTCGTCGCTGCCATCAACAAGCGGGACAAGTTCCATGAATCGTGTGCCCACCTCCTCGTGGCGGCCGCCGAGCCCCTGGTAGTTCCCGCGATGGTCATCACCGAGGTTTGTTACCTGCTTGCGCGCCGGGGGCACGGAACGCCGCAACTGGCCGCCACGTTCTTGGAGTCACTGGCGGCCGGAGAGCTTGACGTGGAGGCGCCGACAGCCGCGGACCTCGACCGCGCTGCCCAACTGGTGCGGCGCTATGCCGATCTTCCGCTCGACGCAGTCGACGCCGCGGTAGTCGCTACAGCGGAACGCCTGGGCACACCCAAGGTCGCGACGGTCGACCGCAAGGACTTCCAGATCGTCGTTCCCAGCCACTGCGGCGCCTTTGAGCTTCTGCCTACGACCCTCGGCTGACTTCCACGCACCAGGACGAAGCGATCTCCACTGGCACGCATAAGAGCGCTAGGACCGGATGCCGGACGCCATGTGCAGCCCAGGGGTGGTACCCATCGTGTTGGTGCACGCCCGAGCACTGCTCGCCAGTACCCCCGAGGGCCGGGCCGCCTATCTCGACGCCGACTTCCGCAACCCGGAGGGGATCCTGGAGCCCGAGCAACTGCGGGAAACTCTCGACCTGGGCCGGCCTATGGCGGTCAGTCTGATCGCGATCGTGCAGTTCATCACTGATGACGCGATCGTTCAGGATATCATCGACCGGCTCATGCGCCCGCTGCCGGCGGGGAGCATCCTGGCGCTGTCGACCGCCACGGCCGACAGCGCGCCCGAGGAAGCTCGCGCCGGGGAGGCCGCATACAACGCCAACGGCATTCCGCTGATCGCGCGCGATAAAAGCACGGTCGAGCGTTTCTTTGACGGGCTGGAACTGCTTGACCCCGGAGTAGTGCTCGTCCACCACTGGCATCCCGACGAGGAGGCGGCTGCGCTGGACGATGCCCACGTGTACATGTATGGCGGAATCGCCCGGAAACCGTAGCCCGCGCGCCTCGCCGTCCATGACACTGTGGATATGCGAGATCTCGCCCGGCCGGTAGGTGGTCAGCCGCCAGGGCGCGCCTGCGCGTTTTGTTGTCCTCGGCGGCCTTCCCTGCCTGTGCAGGACAGGGCAACGCCGCCGCCCGTTACGACGGCGCGCCCTGTCCATGGATGTGGGTTATGCGATGGTTGCGCGGATGGGTTCGCGGTCGGTCAGGCCAACTCCGCCGCGGGGGGCGTCGGCCTCCCCCTTCATCTGGCGGAAGATCGAGTCGTTGTCCCAGTACGCGCGTTCGGCGATGAGCTTGCCGGGGTTGTCGTCGCTGAAGAGGTAGAGTGCGGCGATTTCGAAGCGAACCACATGGTTCTGTGGAGTGATACCGGCGAACTCGCTCCGATGCGTTCCGGTGACAGTCACCTCTCGCCAGGAATAGCCGGGGAGGTCGTATTCTCCGGTGACGGTGATGACGAAGTCTGGTAAGGCGACAGTGAGCGCCTCGTAGAAGTCTTGCACGCCCCGGATGCCTTCGTAATGGGTGCTCATGGGGACGACATCGTAGAAGGAACGCTCGTCACGCACGAAGGTGTCGTAGACCTTCTCCCACTCCTTGGCGTTCTCCTGGCGAATGTGCTCCTCGATGGTCGCACGTTGCAGAGCAATCCGCTCCTCGACGGTAATAGTGATCATGGTATTGATTTCCTTTCTGATTGGTGTTTACTTTTCCATCTTGGTTTCTAACGGCCGTCCGTCTCCAGTGCGAAGAAGACCCACGAAGAAGACCATGAAGACGGCCACGAAGACGTCCTGAGTGAAAGCGTCGACCGGGTGCGGGCAGGTGCGGAACCGGTCGAATAAATGCCGTTCTTCAGAATGCGGACCCGCGTTCACCGGTGGGCCCTTATCTTCGCCCAGCTTCGGTACGGCACGGCGTCCGTCACCATGCCGAATAATCGGGTGGATGCTGCGGTCAGCGCACGGCAGCAGTGGCAGATGAAAGGGTGCCGACGAACTCGGTGAGTTCGGTGTCGAAGCGTGTGGGGTTCTCCACGAACGGTATGTGCCCCACGCCGGGGTACGCGGTCACGGTCGCCGCGGCAATGATGGTGTCCAACTCGGCGAAGGCGGCCGGGATGATGACGGTGTCGTCGCTGCCGTAGATGATCCGGGTGGGGATGGTCAGTTCGGCGAGCACCTCATCGCCGTCGTCGACGCGCCCGAGGATCGCGGCCCGTACCCGCGGCGGTACCGCGAGGACGGCGCCGAGCAGTCGTTCGCGGGTGGCCTGATCCCAGTCCCCGGCGCGCAGTAGATCGACGAACGCGCCCGCAGCGGGAACCGCCTCGCCGAGGTCGGTCGAGGTCAGTCCACCGGCTGTCGCGAGAAAGTCCGGTCCCAACAGCGCCAGGGCGTCCGCGCTACCGATCTTGCGCAACGGGGACACCAACACCAGTCCGGACAGACCGGACTGTCCGTAGGTGCGTAGAAAGTCGGTAGCCACCAGACCGCCGTAGGACCACGCCACCAGAACCACCGGCCCCGGTCCGGCGAGCGAGATAACCGCCGCGAGGTCCTCGGCCCACGTGCGGCTGAGCGCGTAGGTGTCGTCCTCGGGTACATCCGAGCGGCCATGCCCACGAAGGTCGGGCGCCAGGATGCGGAACGAATTCTGGATCCGCGCAACGAGCGGGTCCCACACGCCCGCGTTCAGCGACAGGCCGTGGACCAGCACGACGGTGGGCGCCTTTTCCGGGCTGTGCTCGAGGACTCGTAGTCGTGCCCCCGCGGCCCCGGTAACGATATGCTCTTTCATGGATTTCACCTTGGACTAGAATGTGACCGGCACCACTACAATGATTGTCGTGAAGGTCCGCCTCAATGCCACTTAGGTGGCATTGAAAATCTTGGCGGCGAGTGATATGGTGATTCGTTCGGAAGTGGCGTCTCTCCGGGTGGGTAACGTCGCGCTGGACGCATGTTTGCTGGAGGCCATCGTGGAGCTGGAAGCTGCGGACTACCGCCGCACTCTCGCGGTGATCAACGACTGTGTCGGTGCGACCGAGTCACCGTCCTTCCGTAGCGTCGTCCTCGACGCGTTCTCGGCGCACCTTGGCTACGAGCACCTCACCTTCTCCCTCGGCCGCCACCCGTCATTGCAGCTGGAATTGAGCGAGCCCCGCACTCGTGGCATCCTTCCCGAGCTCATGGCACGCTACCTGGACAGGTATGCCGGTCGAGATGTCTTCGCGCACAAGTTCGCTCGTCAACTGATGCAGGAATACGGCCAGGCCGTGCTCCCGCAACTGGCAGAGATGGCCCTCGGCAACGACAGATGCGGAGAATTCCTCGAGGATTTCTTGCCGCAAAACGACATCAGCGACAAGATCCTCGTCTGGCTGGATACCTCGCTGCCCGTTCACGGTTACATCGGAGTCGTTGCGACGGGCGGGCGCACCTTCGATCGCAGAGATCACGAACTCCTGCGGGGACTTCGGCCGACGTTGTCGTACCTGCTGCGCAGCCATCTCGAACATCAGGTCGCGCCGGCGGGAATAGTCTTGTCGATCCGCGAGCACGAAATCGCCCGCTACGTTGCCGATGGATGGCCCAACAGATTGATCGCTCGGGAGCTCGGGATCTCGGAGTGGACCGTCAAACGTCACATCACCCATGTGCTCGCCAAGTGCGGCGTGCGGTCACGCACCGAGCTGGCCATCATGTGGCAGTCCGGCAGACGCGGAACCGACGCCGCGGAGCTCCTCTGACCGATCTGACCAGATATCGGAAGCCCAGGTCATGCTTGCGGGCGCCCTCATTCGCCCCTCATAACCGGCTCTGCGCACTACGTCTGAAGCCGTGTTCGGCGTCTGACGTTTCGTAACCTCACGGTTGTGACGGAACGTGACGGCGAGGGTGTCCGGAAACGGTGACGCNCCCGCCCCTGGCAAGATCATGACTGTTGAGGAAATGATCGCCGGGGAAACGGGTGCGTCGTGGTCGAGGGTACGTCGTTGGGTGTGGACGTCGCGTGGATGGTCGGGTTGCCGGG
>NZ_JDWE01000062.1:0-18951 GCF_000685765.2 Frankia sp. BMG5.23 | reverse complement strand
TTGGTCGCCTGCCCGAGCCACAGCACGAAGTCCCGGACCTCCGCCGGACTCACCCGGTCCCAGGCCACTCCAACCGCGACCAGAAACCGCCACCACCGCAGCAACGCCAGCGCATAGCTGCGCACCGAGTTCGCCGACCGGCCCTGCGCGACGAAGTCCCGTAGGAAGACCTCGACCGGCTCGACCGGCTCACCGAGGCCGTCGACCAGCCTCCACGGCACCACGCCGTCGGACGCGACCACGCTTCCCCACAGCGGAAGCCGGATCGCCTCGATCACCCGATGATCGCTGTCCTCAAACACCCAGCACCCTCCAAGATCAGAGAGATGCAGACTGTTCCGACCTGTCCGACCCTGCCCTACGACACGCCGTTCGACCTCAGGAAAGTCCGGTCAACAGTTCCGTGATGACGATCCGATCGAACAGCGGACAGCACGCTGCCACGCGTCCCGGGCCTGCCACGCTCCCGAGCGTGGGCTTTGCTGGAGGTGGTGGCTATACCGCGCAGCGTTATCTGCAATGAGCTTTAGGCATTGACATCGACACGGACGGTGCTACGGTTCGCGCGTTGACCGCCCGCCGCGTACGGATCGGGGAAGGCGGCCAGGGATGACGACGCCACGCCCGCGACGCAGTTGCACCCACTGCGGCCACCGGCACGCCACCGGCCATCCGGTCCACCGCCCTGCGGGACCGGACCCCAGGGAAGGAGGAGCCGCTCCATGCCCCAGCTCGACGATCACCGTTGGATGACCCGGGCCATCGAACTCGCCCACCGCTGCCCACCCGCCGCCGGCGCCTACTCCGTGGGCGCCGTCATCGTCGACAAGAACAACCAGGAGATCGCCTTCGGCTTCTCCCGCGAGGTCGACGACGCGGTACACGCCGAGGAGTCCGCACTCGCGAAGATCGGCCCGGGCGACCCTCGGCTCGCCACCGCGACGATCTACAGCACCCTCGAACCCTGCTCCCAGCGCAAGTCCCGGCCCCGCACCTGCACCCAGCTCATCCTGGAAGCAAAGATCCCGCGAGTGGTCATCGCCTGGCGCGAACCCAGCCTCTTCGTCGCCGACTGCCAAGGCTACGAACTCCTCACCCAGGCGGGCGTCACCGTCGTGGAACTACCCGAGCTCGGTGAACAGGCCCGCGCCATGAACGCCCACCTGTCAGTCTGATCCAATTTCGGCTGACGTCCGCTCGGCCTCGGAACGCTCTGGGCCGGTGTCCGCCGCGGTCCGTTGCCCCACGGGGTGGGAAGTTAGTGCCAGGGGTGGAGCGCGCAGGCGCTCGGCAACCCGCGCCACGACCGCGGGATCCGTACTGAAGGTGGTGTCCGGCAGGCCCGGCGCGCGTGCCGGAGCGGTTCTGGCACACCGACCAGATGCGTGATGCCTTCGCGGCCCAGCACATAGGCCGGGTCTCCGCGGCCTATCGCCTGCACCCCCACCACCTCCGGGCCCATCAGCCAGGAACGGCTGGGTCGGTGGCACACCCTGACGCAGGCCCAGGTCAGCCGGATCGAGAGCGGGCCACCTATCCGTGATCTTGACCGGCTGGCGCACTGGGCGCGGACCCCGCGGATGCCGCCGCACCTGCTGTGGTTCGACCTCCCCGGGCGACCCCGGCCGACGCCGGTGACCGTCGCGCTGGCCGCCCGGCCCAGCGGGCAGCTGTCACCGCCGGTCCCGGCGGCCGCGTTCACCCGGTGCCAGTCGCCCTGGTGGTACCAGCAGCAGTCCCGCCCGCCGCGGCGCGGGCGGATCTGGCGTACCCGCCGGCGCCGCGGTCCGCGTCGACCGGAGCACCGACCAGAGCGGCCAGCGTCTGGTCGGTCAGCCTGCGCCACCGAGGGTTCGCCGGCGTGTGTGGGCCGGTGACCGTGAACAGCACCTGGGTGAAGGCGTCGGCCGTGCTGTTGACGAACTGGCGCTGGACCCAGATCGGCGGCTCGGGATCGTCCGGGAGGTACCGCATCCACACCGCCGCTGCGTAGCGCTCGGCGCCGTTCATCAGCGACAAGCCTTCCCGCTCCGGCTGGGTCACGACAGCCACCGGCCGCAGGCCAGTCGCCGTGAACAGTTGCAACCGGAACGTCGTCGGACCCAGCGCCCGCGCGACGGTGAACATGTGCTCGTCGACCACCCGGGTCCGGGGTGATGCCGCCGTCGCCATGGCGCCCAGTTTCACGCGACGGGCAGCGTCAAGCCCGTGCCAAGAGCGGGTACCTGTCCGCACGGCAAGCCGCTGCGAACCGTCTGGGCACCCGGCTACGGTCCGGACGCCCAGCCGCCGGCGGCGAGGCGGATGGCGGCGGGCACGACGGCCCACAGCACGACCAGCACGACGAAGGTGCAGCCCCCGGCGATCCAGCCGGCCGGCGCCCCCCTGACCACGTCGAAGATGAGCAGGACGACCCCGGAGACGGCCACGGCGAACAATGCCAGGCCCACCTGGGCGAGCCGGTTCGCCACCCGGATCAGCGTCTCCTTCTCCTTGCGCCGGAAGACCGCGCGGTGCAGGCTCACCGGCATGATGAGCAGCCCGGTGGCGCTGACCGTCAGCAGCACGATCACGAGATAGAGCGACTTCTGCTCGTTGCTCAACGTCGTGAACCGCTGCTGGAACGGGATGGCGAGCAGGAAGGCGGTCAGCAGCTGCACGCCCGTCTGGACGACGCGCAACTCCTGCAGCAGATCTCCCCAGTTGCGGTACCGGCGTTGCGCCGGGGTCTCCGAAGGGTCCGGCCCGCCGTTCGAGGAGCTCCCCCGGGCGGTGGAACTCCTCGCCGTCATCCCGCCGCCGTCATCCCGCCGCCGCCGTCTGCCGCCGAGCGTCGCGCAGCCGGTCGACGAGGGACACCACCGGCCCGAATACCCGCTGAGCGGTGGGGGATCCCGCGACCGAGGGGTGCGGATGGGTGGGGGCGATCGCCTGAATGGCCCGCAGTCTGCGGCCCAGGCGCACGAGTTCGGATTCGGGACGGACCTGGCGCAGCGCCTCGAACTCCTCCCGCTCCTCGCGCTCGGCGTGTTCCAGCACCGTGTGCTCGAACGCGGCGAGCTTGGCCCCGAACTCGACGCTGCTCGCCTCCATCCGATCGAGGTCGGCGAGGTCCCGACTCGCAGCCTTCTCCTCGTGGTTGCGGGCATCGGTCACCTCGGGCCCCACCACCTGCCGGCTGATCGGGCGCAGCACCACCTCCTCGCCGGTCTCGTGGGCCGCGAGCAGCGCCCGCAGCTCGTCGAACGTCTCCTGGCGGCGTCGGCCCGTCGACGTCCTGACCTTCCCGAACAGCTCGCGGATCTCGGCATGCTGCGCGAGCAGGATCCCGACCACATCGTCCTCGGGGAGCTGACTCGCCCGGGTTCGTTCCCTCGTGGCCTTGCTGACCGTCATCGCACTCTCCTCATCGCGGACCGCGCACCGGACCGTGTCCCTGCTGGCCTGCCCGCTTGGCGGGAACAGGAACCTGGTCCGAGCGGGGGATGCGCCGGACCGGGATGTCCAGGCCCAGGGATGGGCGCTCTGAGAGGAGAGCAGGAGGTTCTTCGGAATTCGGAATCAGGAGGTTCGTCGGCGCCGGGCGGGTCTACCGGCGTTCGAACATCCAGGCCGCGGCCAGCGCTACGCCGACCACGATCCCGACGAGCAGCGCCCCGCCGAACACGAAGAAACCGACCGTCCTGATCAGGGCGATCGCGATCGGCAACGCCGCGGCCAGCAGGAACACGCCGTGGGTGCGCACCGGCGTGTTCACCATGGCGATGATCTTGCGCGGGCCTGTCACCCGGTTGACGTTCAGCTCGTCGGACACCGACGGCATGAGCCGGATCGTCGTCCACGTCAGCAGGACGAAGGCGATCGACAGCCCGAGGGCGTAGAGGAGCCCCACGCCGCGGCCGAAGGCGTCGAACGCCGCACCGGCGCCGATCACGGTGATCATCAGCGGGACGTACCAGGAGGTGGTGCGGTCCTGCCGGGCCTGACCGGCGAGCCAGCGCGCCTGGGCGAACCGTTCGCCGCGCCGACCGGAACCGCCATAGTACTGATCCGCCATAGTCGCTCGACGCTCCCCTCCCACGGCCGGCGCCGTGATGCCCCCGTACCTCACGGGGACATCACGCCCCGATCTGCCCATCCTCCCCCAAGACGAGGGAAAGCCGGGCCGTTTCGGGAGGATCACCTGCCCGCCGCGCCGTCACCGCTGGATCGCGGGCCGCGCTCGGCGGGCCGCGAGAGCCGACACCGCAGGTGGCGCGGCAGGTGGCGCGGCAGGTGGCGCCGCCGGTGACCCGCCGTCCACCCGCTCGGTACGTGCCCGATCGGGCATCCCCGCCCGGGGCCCTCGATCTCGGCCCACGACCCGAAAGCTCGCGGCTCACGGCCCAAGAGCCCACGACCCGAGGGAAAGGGACTCGCACCGGGTCGAAGGTCCGCCGCGGCGGAGTCACCACACGTCGCACTAATCACTACACGTCGTACTTCCGGGCGTGCGGATGACCGCGACCGCGCACTGGGCGTGTGTCACACACTGTGAACTGATGGAGCCCAGCAGCAGCTCGGCGAATCCGCCGCGGCCCCGGGCTCCGATGACCAGGAGCTGCGCCCCCGCCGCGGCCCGCAGCAGGCTGGACGCGGCCGCTCCGCGGATCAGGTCCGTGCGCACATCGAGATCACCCGGCTCGGGCAGACCCACGCGCACCGCCTCGTCCAGCACGGCTCGCGCGGCGCCTTCGAGGGCGGCGTCGACGAGGGCCGTTCCGCCGGATCCCGTCGCATCGAGCGCGGGACCCCCGAACGCGGGACCCCCGAACGCCGACCCCCCGAACGCCGACCCGCCGAGCGCCGCATCGGCGGACCCCGGGTCACCAAATCCTGGACGATCATCGAGTACCGTGCCCCCCGATGCCGTGCCCCGAACTCCACGGCCGGCGAATCCCGGAGCGAAGCCCGTTTCGCCCGGGTCCGTCCGGATGGATCCGGTCCCGCCCGGATCCGTGTCGCCGAGCCCCGCACCAGCCGACGCCGCACCAGCCGGCGCCGCACCAGCCGGCCCGGCACGAACGGCCCCAGCGCCCACCGTGGGTACCGCACCAGCGGACCTGGCACCGCAGAGTCCCAGCCGGACAACGCACTCCGGTGGCAGCGGCGCCCAGGCGTGCATGATGCGCAGCGACGCCCGGCGCAGCGCCGCCTCCTGGGCGGCCCACCGCAGCGCGGCCAACGAGCAGGCGGACCCGTCCACCCCGACGACGACGGGCCCGCTCTCGGCCGGCTCCGCCGACCTGCCGTGGACCACGACCACCGGCACCGACGCCCCGTACACGCACGCCATGCTGACCGAACCGGCCGGCAGGCGGCGCGGCCGGTCACGGCCGCGGGCACCGAGGACGAGCATGACCGCGCCCTCCGACTCGGTCAGTATCGTGTCCACCGGGCTCCCGTACACGGTCCGCTCGACGATCCAGGCGTCGGGCTGGGCCTCGCGGACCCGGTTGACGACGTCGTGCAGCATCCACTGGGCCGTCCAGCGGGGATGCTCCGGTGAGGTGGCGGGCGGCGGCTTCACCCGCGTGCAGAACGGGCCGGCCGCGGCCCAGACGAGCACGGCACGCACCCGCGCGCTACAACGACGCCCCGCGCGCACGGCCCACCGCAGCGCGCGCTCGGCATCTGTCGACCCGTCGATCCCGACCACGATGTCCGCCACGCGACACCGCCTCCCCTCCGAGCATCCTCGCTCGCCGAGCAGGCATCCGTCCCGATCCCGTGTCTACTACAACACGAAGAGACAACGGACGCGAGGGGAGACAGACGGGAGACAGTGGATGGATCTCCCGGCAGTGGCGGACGCCGGTCATGAACAGGTCGATATCGTTCATGAAACGGTAACAGATCTCGGTGCCGACCAGGGTGTGCGCGGAAAACCCGAGGGAACACCAGGAGAGGAGGTGGTACGGATGTCGGTCCGTCCAACCCCCGCCTCGGTGCTCGGGCCGAAGGCCGAGGTTCCCGAGCCGGCGACGGCGGTGGTGGAGCTGCTGGGGATACTGCGCCGCCATCTGGGCATGGATCTTGCCTGGCTCGGTCGCATCGAGGCGGACGTCCTCGTCGTGCAGGTCATCAACGGGGACGGCGCGTCGTTCCAGCTGGCCCCGGGCTCCACCGTTCGGCGCGAGAGCGCCCTGTTCGGACGCGTCCTGTCCGGTGAGTTTCCCACCGTCATCCCGGACACCCGAGCCGATCCGCGCATCCTGCGACTGCCCGTCGTCGACGAACTCGACGTGGGGGCCTACGCCGCCGTGCCGGTGGTCGACAGCGACGGCATCGTCTACGGCCTGGCCGGCTGTCTCGGGCACGGGCCGCATCCGCACCTGCGGCCGCGCGACGGCCGGTTCCTGCGGATGATCGCGGAGATCCTCGGCGATTCCGTGACCGACCTGCACCGGATGTGGGAGGTCCGCAGCCGCGTCTGGCGCGACGTCAGCCATGTGATCGACGGCGGGGGGCCCGCGCTCGCCTTCCAGCCGGTGCTCGACCTCGAACACGGAAAGATCATCGGAGTGGAGGCGCTGTCCCGGTTCTCGGACTACGCCCGCAGCCCGTCACAGTGGTTCACCGCGGCAGGCTCCGTCGGCCTCAACGTCGATCTCGAACTCGCCGCGGTCCGACGCGCGCTCGCCGTGCTGCCCCGGCTGCCGACGCACATGATCCTCGCGATTAACGTCTCGGCGACGACCCTCTCGGCCGGCCTGGTGGACATGATCATGAACGAGGATGCCGAACGCATCCTCGTGGAGATCACCGAGCACGAACGGATCGGCGACACTCCGGCGATCAACCGCGACATCGAGCACCTGCGCCGGCTCGGCGTCCGCATCGCCGCCGACGACGTGGGTACCGGCTATGCCGGGCTGGAACAGCTCGTCCGGCTGCGACCGGAGATCATCAAGATGGACTGCTGCCTGACCCAGGGCATCGACACCGACCCGGCCCGGCGGGCCGTGGCCGCCGGGCTGGTGCACGTCGCCAAGGAGATCGGAGGCAGCGTGGTCGCCGAGGGCATCGAGACCGCGGCCGAACTCCAGGCCACCCGGGAGACCGCGATCCCCTACGGCCAGGGCTTCCTTCTCGGCCCGCCCACCCCCGTCCTGCCCGAGGCCGTCAGGTAAGCCCCGGCGTCAGGTAAGCCCCGGCGCGCCCGGCCGCAGCGGCGGCGGTCAACCATCGACGGCGGGGCTCTCCCGACGCAACCGGAACCAGACGACCTTCCCGTCGCCGGGGATGACGTCGGCGCCCCAGGTCTCAGCGAGCTCGGCCACCAGGTGCATACCCCGCCCGCCGAGCGAGTCGGTGTCGACCTGCTGCACCTGCGGGAGGCGGCTGTCCGGATCCTGGACGCCGACCCACACCTGGTGGTCGGTTGTCCGGATCTCCAGAACCGGCTCACCGCGGCCGTGCACGACGGCGTTGGTGACCAGTTCGCTGGCGAGCAGCACGACGATCTCGGTCAGCTCCGCCGCGAAGCCGGTGCCGGCGAGGCCCGCGGCCAGCCGGACCCGGGCCTGCCGGGGCGCGATCGGGCTGAGCGGCAGCACGAACCTGTCCAACGGCTCGCCGGGCTCGCCGGGCTCGCCCGACTCGCCGGGCAGCTCCGGTTTACCCGTCATGTGAAAGACATTTCCTTGCAATCATGTGGATAAACCCGGTGTCGGAGCTCAGTCCGTGACCCGCGCGAGCACCTCGTCCCAGTCCCGCAGGAAACGATCGAGACCGTACCGGGCCAGGGCCGCCCGCCGGGCCTTCTTCCCGTACGCCCGAGCGAGGTCCACCGAAGCGGGAACGGTCCAGCTCAGCGCACGCCGCGCGGGCGGAACTGAACGCTGATCCGCGGCCCGACCGGCCGCGCCGTCTTGGGCACGGCATGATCCCACGTGCGCTGGCAACTGCCTCCCATCACGAGCAGGTCGCCGTGGCCCAGGTCGTGCCGGATCGCCGGGCCGCCCCCGCCCCGCGGCCGCAGCAGCAACGCACGCGGGGCGCCCAGGACGGCGATCGCGACCATGGTGTCGCGGAACCCACCCGGCCCGACGCGATCGCCATGCCAGGCCACACTGTCACGCCCGTCGCGATACAGGCACAGCCCGGCGGTAGCGAAGCCCTCGCCCAACTCGGCCGCATAGTGCTCGTCGAGGACCCGCTTCGCCGCGCCGAGCGCCGGATCGGGCAGCGACGCACGCTCGTCGTAGAAGGCGAGCAGCCGGGGAATGTCGACGACCCTGTCGTACATCGTCCGCTGCTCCGCCCGCCAGGGGACACGATCGCGCAGCCGCTCGAAGAGCACGTCGGCTCCAACGATCCAGCGGGGCCGCACATCGACCCACGCACCCCGCGCGAGCCCGACTCGTCGGACGGACGTCCCGAGTGGGCCGACCTCGATCGCCGGGGCGTCATCGAGCAACGAGGCCTGGAACGCCGCGATCTCCATGCTTCGACACTGCCAAACACACGTTCGAAGACAGGTCTGCGACAAGCCCGAAGGCCCGAAGGCCGTCACAGGTTGACAGGCGAGTAATCGGAGCAGGAATAGACGAGGGTAGCCGGCGGGGTCCCCTCGAACCGCATCGTTCCGATGTACGTCGCCCCCGTCGGCGACTTCCGCGAGGTCTTCAGCTCCACGACAGGCCTACGGATCCCGCTTTCCAACCGAAGGCACGACGTAACCGGCACCCGGAGGTCCGCCGCTCCCGCTGCGGCGAAAAACACGACCGTCCGACCGGCTCCGACGCGTACCTCCAGCACGTTCACGAAGTAGTTGTCGTCGTAAACGCTCACCGCCACCGATGGCATCGTCACCGTGCCGAGGAGCGCGGCCGAGTAGTCCGCCTGGCACGAGTAGCGGAAACGGTAGCTTCCCGGCAGCGCGAGCGAGAACGTCAGTGTTCCGGAATACCGTCCGGAGGAGCTCACCGGCACGTCGGCCTGGACGGGAAACAGCCGGAGCTCGCGAGAACCCGACGAGACCAGCACGCAGGATGTCCGCGGATCCCGCAGGTCGCTACGGCCGGTCGCGTCGAATCCGACCCGCAGCAGGAAGCCGTCCTGCCGGCTTCTGGTGAGAGTTGCGTAATAGTCGGCGCTGTACTGCGACACCCCGGGCGCGGCGGCGGAGAAGGAGGGCACGACGGTGAGCTCCTGGGACGGTCGGGGGGAGCCTGCTGCAGTGGCCGAACTCGTTCGCGCCCCGGTCCCCGCACTGGTCCCCGCACCGCTCGCGGCCCCGCTCCCCGCCCCGCTCGCGGCCGCGGACGGCGATACCCTCGGGACGCCGTCTTCCGGTCCGGTCGCGGCCACCGTCGCGGACGCGGTGCCGGTCAGGGACCCGTCGCCCGGATGGGCGCCGACACCACCGCGGGCGAGGAACACCCCGGCCAGGATCGCGAGGACGGCTGTCAACGTCCCGGCCACGAGCCACACCCGTCCTGAGGGACGGCCAGGCGCCCCGGGCAGCCCAGGTGCCCCAGGCGCCCCGGGCAGCCCAGGCGTCCCAGGCATCCCGGAGTCAGGCCACCGCGAACCGCCTGCCTCCGGCTCGCCGACGGGCGGCAGCAGGGCCGTTGCCGGTCGCGAGACCGTAGGTACCCGCGGCAACGGCGGTGTCGGTACCTGTGCCGGCGGTGGTAGCTGTGCCGGTGTCGGTGTCGGTACCTGTGCCGGCACCAGCACCGGTGATGCCGGTCCCCCGGCCGCGAGGGAGGCGAGGGCGCGCGCGGCAGCCGCGGCATCCAGCCGGACTACCGGGTCCTTCTCGAGCATCGCATCCAGCACCGGCCGAAGTGGACCGGCGAGCACGGTCGGGCGCGGCGGTTCGAACAGGATCGCGCTGAGCAGCCCGGCGGTCGTGTCGGCCTGGAACGGTAACCTCCCCTCCACCATCTGGTAAAGGGTGACTCCCAGGGAGAACACGTCACTACGCCCGTCCGCGGGCTGACCGCCAAGCCGTTCGGGAGCGACATAGGCGATGGTGCCGACCACTCCGGCGGCGGTCATCCGACTGTCGTCGTTGTGCGCGGCGATACCGAAGTCGGTGACGAGTGCCCGGCCACTCTCCGCCAACAGGATGTTGCCCGGTTTGATGTCGCGATGAACGACGCCCTTCGCATGGGCGAAGGCGAGGGCATCGGCGACCGCCGCTCCGATCGACGCTGTCTCATCCGGCCGTAGCCCGCCCGATCCCCGCAGCCGGTCCGCTACCGACCGAGCCGGGATGATGAGGTCCATGACGATCCACGGCAGCCCGCCGTCCTCGACCACGTCATGGACGCTGACGATCCCGGGGTGACCCCGAAGGCGGGCGGCGTTCATCCCTTCCCGCCGTGCGCGGGCGATCCGTTCGGTCCACTCCCCCGGCGTGGAGTCGACGGGGATCGAGACTTCCTTGAGCGCGACGTCGACCCGCAGCATCTGGTCGGTCGCCCGCCAGACGGCCCCCATCCCGCCAGCCCCGAGGCGGTCCTGGAGTCGGTAACGGCCGGCGACGACCAGTCCCGCATGGCCTACCACGGTTCTCCCCGATCCTCCCCGTCCGTGCCGTCCGTGCCGTCCGTTCTGGACGGCTACTTTAGTGAGGGTTCCGTGGATGTCTCCCCGCCGGCCCGGTCGACCCGGTCGACCTGATCCCGACTTACCAGGTCGCCGATCGCGCACTCGTCGTGGGGCCGCCGAATTCAGGGGAGGAAATAACGGTCCAGGGGCCACCGACCGTACCCAGGTCCCCCGAACTCAGGTTCGACCGGCTCGGGTCCCCGTGCCCAGATCCCCCGAGCTCAGGTTCGGCGCCGGGGGGTGCGGGGCGTTGCGTGCGCCGAGCATCTCGGCGGCGATCTCGCGGACCTCGGCCATGCTCGGGACGGCGTGCCCCGCGTCGGTCAGCTCCCGCTGCACGGAGGTCATCTCCACCTCGGGCATGCCGCAGGGCGTCGCCCAGGTCCATGGCCGCATGTCGCAGTCGACGTTGAGCGCGAATCCGTGGCTGGTCACCTTGCGCGTGCACCGCAGGCCGATGGACGCGATCTTCCGGTTGGTCCGGCGGGTCCAGACCCCCGTGAGCTCGACGGACCCGGGCGGGGTGTCCCGCCGCTCGGCCGGAATGCCGAGCGCCTCGACCGTGTCCACCAACCGGGCCTCCAACAGCCGCAGGAACGGCACCACCGCGTTCATCGCGCCGATATGACACATCACGTAGCCCACCAGCTGGCCGGGGGCGTGGTACGTCAGCAGCCCACCCCGGTTGGTCTCGTGAACCGGGATGCCCAGCCCCGCGAGCGGGCGGTGCTCGGGCGGGGTCCGCTTGCCGACGGTGTAGACCGGCGGATGCGACAGGAACCACAGCGTGTCCGGCCGCACGCCGTCGATCCGTTCCCGCACCATCACCCGCATCCGTGCCATGGCAACCTCGTAGTCGACAAGATCGTCGTCGAGGCGCAGCAGGATCTCAGGCCAGGTCACCGGGCCCGGGCCCGGGCCCGGGCCGCTGTCCACCCCGTCGACGGCGTCCACCCGGTCGATAGCATTCGCGGGGTTCACGGCATTCACCTCTCCACCGTATGCCCGGTCCACCGTATGCCCGGTCCACCGTATGCCCGGGTTCCGGCGGTCCGGGCCGGGATGATCCCGCGCGGTCGGCGTACCGTGGCCCACAGGGAGCAGCGATGACGTACGATATTCTCGCCGACCTCGTCGTGGTGGCCCACCTGCTCGGGATCGCGTTCATCATCTTCGGTGGGCTGCTGGTCCGGCGGCGGCGCTGGCTGCTCTGGCTGCATGTGCCCGCCGTCATCTGGGGTGTAACGATCATCACGATCGGGTTCACCTGTCCGCTGACCCCGCTGGAGAAGTATCTGCGACGGCTCGATGGTCAACCGGCCTACCAGGGCGGTTTCATCGATCATTACCTTGCGGGCGTCCTCTACCCGGACGATCTCACCTGGCTCGTCCGCTCGCTGGCCGCGCTGATCGTGGTCGTTGCCTACGTGCGCGTCTGCCTGGACCTACACCGACGACGGTCCCGACCGACGGTGGACACCGGACCGGATCCGGCATCATCCGACCCCGGCCAGCGATGACCGTGATGACCGGCGGTGGGTCAGGCCGAGGCCGGCTACGACGTCACGGCACTGCGATGTCACGGCGCTACGACACCGCCACCGGCGCACCCCGAATACCCCAGCGGGCACACCGCCTACGCTGGCGCCGCCCAGCCGGTGTTCGCGGGGCGGCGCCGGGTGTCTCAACCGGCGGTGAGCCAGTGGGACACGGCGTCGCCCGTCACGACTCGCACGGTCAGGATTACCGCGGCGACCGCGAGAAGCGGAACGACGACCCAGTGTTCGATCCTGCCGTCCGTCCGGGGAACCAGGACTGTCTCCATCCGCCAGGTGACCGGCCAGAGAAGAGGGCAGCCGCGCGGGGTCAGGCAGTCCCCGGCCAGGTGGGCGAGACAGCCCAGGGTGACCGCGTAGCCGGCGAAGCTCATGTCAATGCCGTGCATGAGAAAGACAGCGACCCCGGCGGTCACGCAGTCCATGACGGACGACCAGTGCTCGTGCTTCTCGAAGTCCAGGCCGAGCCCACGTAACCCGAAGCCCACGAGGACGAGCAGCGCGGCCCACCACCCATACTCGAAACGGGCAGCCAGCAAGCCCATGACCACACCCATGCCGAGCGCGAAGAGGATCGAGTGGGTGGCGTGCCGGTGGCCACCGGCGGCCCTGCTGATCCACCTGCACATAACCCGGGTGACCGGCCCGAAGGTGTTGGCGATCCGACCGTGGGGATGGTCGATGTCGGGCAGAAGCGCCGCGCCCGCGGATACCACCGCGCCGGCGATCACCTGGGACGAGGACAAGGACACCGCGTGCGAGCCCAACCACTGCTCCCGGGACAGCAGGGGTGCGACGGCCAACCAGACCACCGCCCCGCTCAGGGCGTGGGTCCGTCCCATCATGGCAGCTCAACCTCAATGATCAGCATCGTCAGACTGTATCCAGCCGATCCAGCCGCCGCGCGCCGAGCGACGTTCGGCTGTCCCGTGGCAAGCGGGCTCCGCGTGTGGTCCTAGAAGCCGAGCCGCTGATACACGCCGTTGCTGGTCGGATCAGCCGGATCGGTGAACAGCAGGACCTCGTGCGCTCCCGCGTCCAGCGCAGCCTGGCTCACCGCTGCCGTCACAGCCCCGGCATAGCCCAATGGCGCTTAGTTAAGCGGTCCGAGCAAGGATGATCTTCGATTGTTGATCATGACGGATGCCGGTGTCTGTTGGGCGTTTGACTCGGTAGGCGCTGTGGCGGCCTCGTCTGATGGCGCGTGGGTACGTGCGGTGGCGGCGCACCGGGTTGAGCTGTTCGATGATCTCTGTGAAGATTTCCCGAAGCGCGTGCGTGTGGTCCTCAGTAGGGTCGGGGAATGGCGCGGTGGCCGTCGGCTCCGTTTCCATTCCCCGCCACATCGATCCGTGCATGCCGTTCTCCGGCACACGGCTCTCCGACGTTCTTCACCGTCGGCGTTCGGCCTTGCCTCGCCATGGCTTGTTCGGCCAGGGCGGAATGGGTCTGGCGGTCCGTGACATGACTAGTAGCCCGAGGTAGTTCTTCGACGACTAGCCGACGATCCAGCGTCCGATTTTCCCTCCGTGATCCCATGGGAAATGACCTCGCGATCCTCCGCCGTCAACACCGCGCCGCGCACCGAACCTCCAGATCAGTAGGCCACGTTCCTACCAGACCCGATCTATGACCGGATTCATACGTGGTGCACTGACCTATTGAGACCGAGCGGGCTTCGCCCCGCTGGTGGGTCTTCACCTCATCGAAGATTCTTTCAATTTCCCACCGCTCATGGTAGCCCGTGGCGAGTTCCACCGCGGATATATCGGTGTGGTCAAGGATGTTGGTGATGAGGCAGATCAGTTCTCCGGTGCCGGCTCCGGTGCGGTCGGGCACCGTGTATTCGATGACGCGGACGGGTGTCGCGTAGTCCTCGGGAAAATCGCGGCCCGCGCGGGCGTCGACGATGAGCTGTTCCCGCCGTTTCCCGCTTAGTTTCGGATTGATGACAATGGAGAGGTAGGAGCCGTCAGGGAGCGGTTGGATGACCGGTAGCGCGAGGTTGGACCTGACTCGCCAGAGCAGGTCCGCGCCGGTGTCAAGTGCCTGGTGCCACAGGTCGCGGCCGTAGAAGTTGCGGTCGGCGGTGAGGAGCATCCCGGGTTCGCAGGCGTCGAAGAGAGTGGCGGCGAGGGTGCGTTCGTCGCTCGCCCGGGGGCCGACCGCGGCGGCGAGGATCGCGTGCGTGCCGCATTCGGCGAGCGCGACAACATGGACCTGTGGCAGGGCGCTGGCCTTGTGTCCGTTGGTGTGCCGTCCGAACCTGGCCACGTTCTCGGGGGTGTCCGCGGCGTCGAGGAAGAACCCGTCGATCGCCGTCAGCCGCCGGGAACGCAGCCATGCGCCCTTGGTACCCCGCCCCGCGACCGGCACCGCGACACGTTCAAACAACAGTTTCAGAGGCGCGGCGCCGAGTCTGATCCGTGCCTGCGAGATCGCCCCGCTAGTTGGGACCTGCCAGTCACCCTTCCAGTTCCCCAGCCACCTCAACGCACCGGCGAGTTTACGCATGACTTCTTCGTAGTCATCGTCGAAGAAGAGGCACATCGCCATCGTGAAGTACACCATGACCCGGGCTGGCAGCAGCCTGGTACGCCGTTCCTGCCGTTTCGTCTCCACCAGCGCTTCATCGACGAGATCCCGGGGAACGATTCTGGCGAGCACACCGATCGAAATACGGTCGGTCAGCCGCTCGCTGTCCACGGCTGGCAATTCCACTACCTGACGAAGGCGCACCACACCCGGATGCTATCTGCCGACCGCCCGACTCCCGATGTGAACTCTCCGCCGCCCACTGATCGACGTTGAGGAACTGGACCGAACGCCGTGTTCGAAAATTGATCGACGCGGGATCGGACGTTGGCATGTCGGGATGGACAGGCGTCCCTCTAACTTAATCGAGCGGCATTGCCACCTCAGACTCATCCGCGTCGCCTCACCACAAAGGACCGCCCACATGATCAGACTCGCGTTTTACGGCAGGGTCTCCACCGAAGACCAGCAGGATCCAGAGGCCTCCCGTAACTGGCAGATCGCCCGCGCACGAGCCCTGCTGGTGATCCTGCGTGAAGCCGACTCCACCGGCAAGGCCGAGGTCTACCGTGAACTTGGCCTGAAGCTTATCTACGATCACGAAACAGAGACGATCACAGCCGAAGCCACACCAAGATCATCGGCGTGCGTAGTGTCTGTGTCCGAGGGGGGATTCGGCCACTACGCACACGCCCTTAACCAGCGCAGGCGCATACCGGTTGCCCGGCAAGCGGGCGACCGGTAACAGCCCGCGTGCCGGCCCTGCGTCACCGCCGCACCGAACACTCATGCGCCCCCGGAATCCTGCCGGCCGGCTTGCCCGGCAACGCCCAGCAGACGCCGCTACAACCGACCGAGATCGATCTTGACCGGGAAAGGTGCGGCAGCATCGACGGCGCCCGTGAAGACCTCAGCGCCACGGTACGTTCCGGTCGCCGGGTCGAGGACGTAGGTATAGACGACCGGGACGCCGGCGGGGGGCTGCTCGACCCGCCAGTAATACGAGATTCCAGCCTTCGCATACTGCTCGGCCTTGACAATCCGGTCGGTCGTCTCAGAGCCCGGTGAGACCACCTCGACGACGAGCAGAAGATGCTCGGGACGGGCCGACATGATGTCGATCGTGTCGGCGCGGTACACGGCCACGTCCGGACGCCGATTCGTCAACGGCACGTCCTGAAGCCGAACATCGACGTCGAAGTCCGCGTTCCAGCCCGGCCCGGCAGCAGCCTCCAACGCGACCGCGAGGATCTTGACCAGCCGGTTGTGACGCTTGGACGCGCTGGGGCTCACAACGACCGTCCCGTCCACGATCTCGATGCCCGCGCACCGCTCCTCGGACCAGGAGTCGTATTCCTCCGCCGTGATCTGCTGGTGCATCCAGGCAGGAGCGATCATCCCCGCAGTGATGGCACACCTCCTTCAGATGATCCAACAGACCTGATCCCCGCCGAACCAGCGTAGCGCCGTACCCTCTGTGTCTCGGCATCCTGCGGCAGCCCACCCGCACCCGCGAGGGTGGCTGGGACTGACCCGGGTGTGTCAAGAAAACGGCTCTGTCGCACATCCGGTTTGCGCCGTGAGGCGCTGTGGTTCGAGTGGAGGTGAGAGACCTTCACCGTCTGCCCTGTCGCTGCAGGGTGGGTGGAGCTGAGGGCTGCCTGGTCCGGGTAGTGCCGGTCTGGGTGGGAGCAGCCCTGACGAAGCCGGGACGTTTCAGTAGCGGTCCGAACTGGTCGAACGCGAAGCACCGGTTCGGACAGGTGCCGGTGAGGTACTCGATCCGGTCGAGCTTGCGGTTCTTGTCCGGGTCGGTGGACTCCTTCCACGTCCTCGTGCGTGGGAACGAGATCCGATGGTGGTGCAGGAGCTGCCGCAGCCGTTCCCGACCGATGGTGACGGTGCGGTCGGGGTTGTCGGCCAGGTAGGCGGCGAGCTTGCGCAGGCTCCAGTGCGTGAACGGCTGCCCGAGTCTCTCCGGGCGGGTGCGGGCCGTCGCCACGGCGAACACCTCGTCGTCAGAGCTGATCAGGCGGGGACGGCCTCCCGCCCAACGAGGGTCCAACGCGTCCAGGCCGATCTCGTTGAACCGGTGGATCACCCCCCGGACCGTGTCCTCGTCCGCCGCGACGAGACGAGCGATCGCGGGGACCGGGGTCCCACTCGCCGACGCCATGATGATCAGTGCGCGGCGGACTCGGATCGCGCCGTGTTTCCCGCGGCGCGCGATCGCTTGGAGTCGTTGGCCTTCCTCATCGGTCAGCCGCCGTGCCCGTACCGGCCGCGCCATCGCGGTTCACCTCCAGGGCTGGTCGCCGTCCTCATCGGGGATGGTGTGCCCGTGATCACCCGCCTCTACCTACTCCACGGCCGGAAACGTTCGTGGTCAGCGCACCAGCCGGGCAGGATCCGGTGGCGGAGAAGCGGGAAGTCAGCTCGGCGGTGCATCTGGCGCATGATCTTCTTGGTCTTGGTGTTGACGCCTTCGGTGCCACCGTGGCTGTAAGAGCCTGTCCTGGATCTTGAGTGATGTTAACGCTCTGTAGTGTCGCGGGGTTGCCAGCGTGGGACGGGATTCCCGCGAACGAGACGGCGGACCATGGTGCGGATCATCGCCCAGTGGATGAACGATGCGGAGGTGGCGGGGTGGCGTTCGTAGTCGCGGGCAAGCCGCCGGTGGGCGGTGAGCCAGNCAAGGGTACGTTCGACCACCCATCGTTTCGGCAGGGCCTCGAAGGTTTTCTGACCGGGTTTCTTCCGAACGATCTCGACGGTGGTCCTCATGATGGTCCGCGCCCATGCAACAGGCTNGCCAGCGAAACCGCCGTCGGCGAACAGATGACGGCGGCTACGATTCCTTAACCTGTCGGTCCTTCAGATCCTGCGGCTGTTGACCTGTCCGTGGTCTTCCCGACTGGTTGGATGATCGCTGGTCGTCGGTTGGTGCGGCCGGGTGGGCGTCCGGGGCCGGGTCGGGCGGGTTTCGGTGCGCGGGCCGGTAGCGGTGTCTTCGGGCGGAGGTTGCGGAATCCCCGGCGGGCACGGGCCGGAGTCAGCCTTGTGGGTTCAGCGGGTCGTTCCCAGGGGCGGCGCAGGTCGGTGGTGAGCGCGCGGGCGAGCCGGAGCTGGGTGTAGGCGGTGAGGACAAGCCAAGTCCAGCGGTCCGCCGCGGCGGGGTCCCGGATCTTCGGGGCGGTCCAGCCGAGGGTCTGCTTGACCATGCGGAAGGTGTGTTCCAGGTCGAATCTTCGCAGGAACGCCTGCCAGGCGCGGTCGACGTCGGCGCTGCCGGCGTCGGCGGTGGAGTGCCACAACCAGACCGGTTTCGGGCGCCGTTCGCCCGGGAGGCGGTCGACGACGAGACGGATCAGGGTGCCCTCGATGATCGGGAGCTGGCCGGTGTGGTGTTCCCATCCGCCACGGCGGGTCAGCCGGGGGTGGGCCCGGTCCCAGCAGGTGGCGACCGCGGTGCCGTACCGGCGGGTCTCGGTGGTCGTGGTGACCGTAGGGGTGGGCAGGCTGGCCGGGTCGGCCAGGGGCAGCTCGGGGCCGTGCCGTGGTGGCCGGCCGGACGCCTTCGGCGGCCGCGGGAGGACGGGCAGGCGGAAGACCCGGTCGGAACGCAGCCGGCCGACGAGGTCGACGGGCAGGCCGGCCAGCAGGAAGGCCAGGCGGGTGACGTCGTAGCCGGCGTCGAACACGACGAGGATGTTCGGATCACCGGCGGTGTGGTGGCCGACGGCTGCGAGCCGGCCGACCACGTCCCGGACCTGGGCGGCGGTCACCGTGGTGAGGTCGTCGTCGGGGCCGAGACGGACCGCGTCCAGCGGCGCCGTCCACGAGGTGCGGCCCGGTTCGAGGGCGGCGACGAACGAGTAGGGCCAGCCCGGGATCATCTGGGCGTTGCCCTTGCCCCGGCCGTAGGTGTGGCAGAACAGCCGGCCCGGGCTGGTGGCCGCGTCCGGGCGCAGCCACGGGCTGACGTCCACACCCAGCACGATCCGGCCGTCGGCGGCCCGCGGCAGCGGCAGCCCGGCCAGCGCGCGGCGCAGCCGGCTGATCTCGACCCGGCCGTGGTTGATCGCGCCGTACAACGCGCCGTGCCCTCGGCGGTGCTCCGCTGCCGGCGACAGGCCGACCAGGTCACGNACCGGGCCGTCCGCGCACAGCACGGCGTCGGTGAGCTCGAACAGGGCATCCGCCCGCCGGGTCAGACAGCCATAGAACTCCTGGCGGAACCGACACAGCACCCCAA
>NZ_JDWE01000061.1:0-19622 GCF_000685765.2 Frankia sp. BMG5.23 | reverse complement strand
GTATGTCCGGCGCCAATGAGACGGATCACCATGAACGCGGCGTCTACCCAGCCGGCACCCTGCGCCGGCCAGCCCCAGTCGACCACCCAGACACGGTCCTCTCTGATCATGAACTAGTGGGCATGAAGGTCGGTGTGAATCAGCCGGTTCCCGGCCACGGCGTCGACTACAGCGCCCGCGTGGACGGCCGCGGTGGCTACGTCCCAATCGGGGAAAACTCTAGCTGGAAGCGTTTACTTGGGGACCCGGCTGCCCTTGTTCTCGTCGCCGTCCTTGCCGCTTGCCGAGCAGTTGCCCTCGTGAGAAACCCAGGTCGCTCTGAATGGCCGGCGTCGCCACGGTCACGACGCTGCCGTCCTGAACGATCATCAGCTGGAAGATGCGGCGGCGGTGGAAGGCGTGGCTCTCGTGGCTACTGAGCCCGCTGGCGGGCCCGCCGGACCGGCTGAGGGCTCTTCGCTGGTCCGGCCAGATGCCCCTCGATCAAGCGGTTCATCGCCCGCAGGAAGACCTCCCGCTCCTTGGTGGGAAGCGCCGCCAACGCCTCCTCATGGACCCGATCGACGATCTCCTGGCTCCGCGCGGCGATCCGCGCGCCCGCCTCGGTGACCGCGATGATCCGAGCCCGCCGGTCCCTGGCGGAGGGCCGACGTTCGGCGAGGCCGGCCTTCTCCAAGGCGTCCACGGTGACCACCATCGTTGTCTTGTCCATGTCGCCGATCTCGGCGAGCTGGATCTGGGTGCGCTCCTCCTCCAGGGCATGCACCAGCACGCAGTGCATGCGTGCGGTGAGACCGATCTCGGCGAGCGCGGCCGCCATCCGGGTCCGCAGGGCATGACTGGCGTGGTCCAGCAGGAACGACAAGTCTGGTCCGGCGCGGGAGGGTGCCATGGCGGTCATGCCCGCAGCCTAACGACTAGGTCCGTCGCGGATTATCCGTAAGCTTGCTGTCGAGTGGTTGGGGTGACCCAGCCGGCCCGGCTGACCGCGTAGACGGCATGGGCCTCGTCGTGGAGGAACTCGCTGCGGACGTATGCCATGCCGAGGCGTTCGGCGACCCGGACAGACGCGGCGTTGGCTGGGACGATGACCGAGACGACCTCGGTGAGGTCGGGGCGCTGGGCGAACACCCAGGTCAGTGCCGCGGTGGCGGCCTCGGTGGCATAGCCGCGCCCCCAGCGGTCCCGGCGCAGGAACCAGACGGCCTCGATGCCCGGCCAGCCGGGTTCGGTCCACAGCCCCGCCTGGCCGACGAGCTGCCCGCTCGCCTTCTCGACAACCGACCACGGACCTACGCCGGTCAGCACCCAGCAGCCCATGCAGCCGGCCAGGGCATGCCAGACGCCGTCCGGGTCGGTCGGCCGGTGGAAGTAGCGGGTGAACTCGGGATCGGACCAGATCTCGGTGTAGCCGGCGACGTCGTCGTTGTGGATGGGCCGCAGGACGAGCCGGTCCGTCGTGAGAAGGGGAATGATCGTGGTCAGACTCATCGTGTCCGGTAGTTTGCCGGAAGCGTGCGGCACGCCGCGAGAAAGGCGGCGACCGTGGGTTGTGAGGCGGACCGTGGGACCCGCGCGCGAGCCACCGGCTGGATAGCCACGGGTCGTGGCTCTGTTCTGTCTGCTGCACGGAGCCTGGCACGACGCCACGTGCTGGGAGCCCCTCGGAGCGCAACTGCGGGCGCGGGGACATCGGGTGGTGGCACCGGATCTGCCGTTGCACAACCCGGCCACGACGTACGAGGAACGCATCCGCCCGGCGCTCGCCGCCCTCGATGTGGCCATCGTGGCCGCCGGACCCGGGGCGCTCGCGGTACGCCTCTGCCCGCGGCCTGTGCCCCGCGGCCCAGTTCGCCCGGGACGGGTCAGACCATCGCCGGTCGTGTGGACGGCGGCGCCAGGGGCATTCCCCCAGCACAGGCCGGTCGTCGGCCAGGTCCGGGACGAACGGCCCTCGTTCCATCGCCCCTCGGAACGAAGGTCGAGGAGCGGCAGGCCGCCAATGATATCGAACCGCCGAGGGTATCGAGATCGAAGGAGATCACGATGATGATCTGGGATGGGCACACCTGGGGCTGGGGCGGCTGGCTGCTGATGTCGTTCAGCATGGTCGTCTTCTGGGGGCTGGTGATCGGGGTACTGGTTGCTCTCCTGCGCGCGGGCCGCGGCGGCGGGCCGGGTACGTCGGCCGAACCGCCCGGAGTGGAACGGCCCGGTACCGAACGGCCCGGTACCGAACGGCCCGGCGAGCGGTCGGCCGAGCGGATCCTCGCCGAGCGTTACGCCCGCGGTGAGATCGATGAGGCGGAGTACCACCGCCGCCTGGACGTGTTGCGTGAACGGCCCGGCCCGACGGATCTCACCAGGGCTGGCTGACCGTCGGCTGACCGGCGAGATCGGAGAGGGACCGACGGGATCGGGGGAGGGAAGGCGTCGATGAGCCTGAGCAGGCGGCTGGCGTTGGTGTTCCGGGCCAAGGCCAGCAGGATGTTGGACCGCGCCGAGGATCCGCGTGAGGTTCTCGACTATTCCTACGCTCGGCAGCTCGAGCTGCTGGCGCAGGTCCGCCGCGGGGTCGCGGACGTCGCTACCAGCCGGAAGCGGCTGGAGCTCCAGGTCGAACAGCTACGGGCGGCCGCCGAGCGGCTGTCCGGACAGGCCCGCCAAGCGGTCGCCGCGGGCCGCGACGACCTGGCCAGGGAGGCCCTCGGTCGCCGGGCCGGGGTGGCCGCGCAGTTGGAGGATCTGCGGGAGCAGCATGCGTCGCTGCGAGCGGAGGAGGACCGGTTGACGCTGGCGGCGCGGCGGCTGGCGGCCCAGCTCGAGGCGTTCCGGACCAGGAAGGAGACCGTGAAGGCGACGTACACCGCGGCGGAGGCGCAGACGAAGATCGGCGAGGCGCTGGCGGGGGTCTCCGAGGAGATGGGCGACGTCGGCCTGGCAATCCAGCGGGCCGAGGACAGGACCGAGCAGATGCAGGCCAGGGCCGGCGCGATCGACGAACTACTCGCCTCCGGCGCCTTGGAGACGGCGGCCGGTGGCCCGCGCGGCGACATCCAGGCCGAGCTGGACCGGCTGTCCGCGACCGCCGACATCGATCAGGATCTGGCCGAGATCAAAAGCGCCATGCCCGCGCGGGCGATTGGCGGCCGCCCGCCGGCCGACGCCGCTCGACCGGAGGAGCGGCCGTGATCGTGCGCATTCTGGGTGAGGGCCAGTTCGACCTGCCCGCAACCGACCTGGAGGCCCTCAACGAGCTGGATGACGTGCTGCTGACGGCCGTCGAGGCCGGTGACGAGCCGGCATTCCAGGAAGCCTTGACGAGGCTGCTCGAACGGGTCCGGACCCGCGGCCGCGCGGTGCCGGCGGACCAGCTGGAGCCATCGGAGCTGGTGCTGCCGCGCGCCGACACCGGGCTGGCGGAGGTCCGCGGACTGCTCGGCGACGAAGGCCTGATTCCCGGCTCCTGATTTCTGGCGGCCGAGCCCCGACCGACGAGGTGACGATGGTGAGGTGACGATGGTGATGACGCGTGTGCCGCGGCGGTTCGCCCTGGACCGGGGACTGTCGGCCCGGATGGTGCTGACCGTCTTCCTGCTCGGGTTGGTCTACGTCGCCTTCATCGCCGTCCTGATCGCCGTCGGAGTGTCACCGGTCCTGGTCGTCGCGATCGCCGGCGGGCTGCTCGCCGCCCAGTACTGGTTCTCGGACCGCATCGCGCTGTACGCGACCGGTGGGCGCATCGTCAGCCCGGCGCAGGAGCCGCGGCTGCACGGCGTCGTGGATCGGCTCTGCGCGCTGTCCGACCTACCGAAGCCCGTGGTGGCGGTCGCGGACACCGACCTGCCGAACGCGTTCGCCACCGGCCGGACCCCGAAACGCGCCGTCGTCTGCGTGACGACCGGGCTGCTGCGCAGGCTGGAGGTCGACGAGCTGGAGGGGGTGCTGTCCCACGAGCTGTCCCACGTCGCGCACCGGGACGTGGCCGTCATGACCGTCGCGTCGTTTCTCGGGGTGCTCGCCGGTCTGGTCACCCGATTCGGTCTCTACTCCGGGATGGCCGGCGGCTTCGGCCGGTCCGACGGCGGTGACGGCGGTGACGGCGGTGACGGCGGTGACGATGACGAGGACAGCGGCGCCCTCGTCGTGCTCGTCGTTGTGGTCGTCTCCGCCGCCGTCTACGCGCTGTCGTTCCTGCTGACCAGGGCGCTGTCGCGGTACCGGGAGCTCGCCGCCGACCGGTCCGGGGCGATCCTCACCGGCCAGCCGGCCGCGCTCGCCGCCGCGCTCACCAAGGTCACCGGCGAGATCTCCCGGATCCCGACCCGCGACCTGCGGGCCGCCGAACCGTTCAACGCCTTCTTCTTCGCTCCCGCGCTGGCGAACGGCGTCAGCCTGTCCTCGTTGTTCTCGACCCATCCGCCGCTGGATGCCCGCCTGGCCCAGCTTGCCCGGCTGGCCGCCCAGTTCGGTGAGCCCGCCCAGTTCGGTGAGCCCGCCCAGTTCGGTGACCCGGGTAGTTCGGTGACCCGGGTAGTTCGGTGACCCGGGTAGAAAGCAGGCCGGATCATGCGGATCCTCGACGTGCTTCTCGGCCGGACCCGGCCCGTCCCGCCGGACCTCGACCGGCTGTTCACGCTCCCAGCCGCCGCCGTCATCCTGCAGGCCGCCAGCTCATGGCGACCGACCGGGGTCGGAGCGGTCTGTGTCAAACCCGCGTCAGGCGGCGCGTTCACCGGGGTAGCGCAGGAGATCGACCGGCTGCTGAGCATGGACGGCGGCCGGTACGAGCGGCGCACGGACAGCTTCGGGTACAGCTGGCTGCTGCGACGGACCGGCGAGCAGGACCTCGCTGGCCTGGTCACCGACCTGCACGCGGCGAATGCCACGGTGCGCGACGCCGGCTTCGGCCCGGCACTGCTGTGCACCGTCGTCGGGTTCACCGACGGCAGCAGGCCGATGGGGCTGATCTACCTCTACAAACGCGGCACCTGGTACCCGTTCGTGCCGGCCGGTGACCAGCGTCGGGACAATCCGGCCGAGCTGGAGGTACGGGAGATGCTGGCGGGTGAGCTCCCGATCGAACCGGACCTGTCCCGTTGGTTTCCCCTGTGGGGAGCGCCCGGCATCGACGCGCCGGGTCGCGACCCCGACACGCACGGGTGACCTCGTCGGCTTTTCGTCCGGTCAGGATCGGTGCGCATAGGCTGCCTGCGCGTGTTCAAAGCGGTGCTCGGTGGTGTGGGCGGTGTCGGCGGCGGCGGCGGCCGTGGCCAGGACGAGCGCGGCGAGGGCAACGGCCAGGGCGGGGCGTGGTTTGGGAGGCGGGTCCAGCAGCGCCCGCGCCCGGTGGGTGAGGTCGGTGTGCACGGCGCCGAGTGCCGAGGTCGGAGTGGTCGGCATGCCGGTGCGGGCGAGGCCGGCGCGGGCCAAGGCCCGGGCGACCACAGCGCGATCTTCGGTGACAGCGGCGGCGTCTTCGTCGGCCCAGCGTTCGACGGCGAGGCGCACGGCGGCGGCGGGTGTCCGCAGCAGCGGGTTGGCGGCGGCGGCGAGGTCGGCGAGCTGGGTGTAGGCGTGGTGGCGGTGATGCAGGTGGGAGCGTTCATGGGCGAGTAGCACGCGGCGTTCGTCGGCGGGCAGCGCGCGCAGCATGGCGGTGGACACCACGATCCGGCCGGTCAGTCCGGGCAGCGTGTAGGCGTCGGGGTGGTCGTCCTCGACGATGACGAGGCCGGTAGGCGACGGTCCGAGCCGCCGGCAGGTGAGTTCCGCGGCGGCGAGGTCCTGGCCGAGGGCGGCGGCGCGCCGGGCGGCGGCGGCGAGCAGCCCGACGACGACGGCGGCCGGCACCAGCCCGGCCGCGGCGGGTAGCGGGTCGTGGCCGCGGATCATGGTGGCCGACCAGTGCCCGACCGCGGTGAGCAGGGGCAGCTGGGCGAGCAGGGTGAAGGCGGCGACGGCCAGGACGAATCCGGTGGCCAACGCGGTGACCAGACAGGCCAGGGTCAGCAGCCGGGTGGCGGCGGCGGGCGGCAACCGCCGGCCGAGCCAGCCGCCGCTGACGGCCAGCAGCAGGTTCGTGGCCAACGGGATCAGCGCGACGGCCGTCATAGCCCCTGCCCGCCGTCCGTCTCTGACCGCGGGTGGTGGCTGGCGAGGATGTCGGCGAGGAGTTGTTCGTCTTCGGGACGCAGATCCGCGACGAAGCGGGCCAGGGCTTCAGCCCGGTTGGCGCCAGCGCCGAGCAGGCGGGTCATCTGGCGGGCGGTGAGTGCGGCGTCGAGGGTTTCCGGTTCGGCGGCCAGCGTGTAGGCGTAGGAGCGGCCGGCGGGCTGCCGGGTGAGTGCGCCCTTGTCGTGCAGCCGGGCCAGCGTGGTCATCACGGTGGTGTAGGCCAGCGGCTCGCCGAGTTCGGCGAGCGTCTCGGTCGGGGTGAGCGGCCGGCCGGCCGCCGCGATCGCGGCGAGCACCTCTCGTTCGAGCGCTCCCGGCTCCCGCCGCTTCGCCATCCGTTGCCCTCCTCGCGGCTGTCGCTCGCGGCTGTCGCTCGCGGCTGTCGCTTGCGACCACTCACTACTATCGCGTTGATAGTACGAACGGTCGAGTGGTACAGGCCTGCCCTGGCCCGCTGCCGACCATCCGCGTAGCGGGCCTCTCGGTGGCACTGGATCGGTCTCCACCCGGCCCGGCCCTTGCCGCCTGCCGCGCACCCGCGCGTCTACTATTCATCGAGTAGTAGATATCTTGAGGGAGGGACGTATGGCGGCTGGCGTACCGGCGGTGGAGGCCACCGGCCTGGTGAAACGCTTCGGCGGTCTCACTGCGGTGGATCATGTTGATCTGCGGGTGGACGTCGGGGAGGTCTACGGCATCCTCGGCCCGAACGGTGCCGGGAAGACGACGTTCCTGCGGATGCTGTTCGGGTTGATCCGCCCGGACGCCGGGGTGTTGCGGCTGTTCGGTCGCAGTTGGGCCCAGGCCGGCCCGGCGACATTGGACGGGGTCGCGGGGTTCATCGAGAGCCCCCGTTTCTATCCATATCTGTCCGGCCGGAGGAACCTGGAGCTGCTGGCCGGACTCGACGGCGGTGACGCCGACAGCCGGATCGACAGGGTCCTCGACCTGGTGGATCTTGCCGACCGGGCCGGGGACAAGGTCGGCGGCTACTCGTTCGGGATGCGTCAACGGCTCGGGGTGGCCGCCTCGCTGCTACGCGACCCGCGGCTGCTGGTGCTGGACGAGCCGGCCAACGGCCTGGACCCGGCCGGTATCCGCGACATGCGGGCCCTGGTCAAACGGCTCGCCGCGGGTGGGCTGACCGTGCTGCTCAGCAGCCACAACATGAACGAGGTCGAGGAGATCTGCGACAACGTCACGATCATGCGCACCGGCCGGGTGGTCTACCACGGCTCGATCGGCCAGCTGCGGGCCCAGGCGCCGGACCCGTCCCACCGGCTGGCGACCAGCGACGACGACCGGGCGCTGGAGCTGGCCGCCGACCATCCCGGCGTAGCCGTGTCGACTCACCCGGACGGCGGGCTGGCGCTGACCGCCCAGCCCGCGGCCGCGGACGCCTACATCATCGCTCTCGGCCGGGACGGTGTGGCCGTACGGACCCTCGGACTGGAGATCGCGCCACTGGAGTCGCTGTTCTTCATGTTCACCGAACCCGACCGGACCGCCGCCGACCTGCCAACCCAGCAGCACGCCCGCCTCGGAGCGACCCGGTGACCACGACAAGCACAGCCTCCGCGACGACCACCACGCCCCCGGCGACGGTCGGGGCACGTCCGGCCGGCCGCGGCCGGGTGACGAGCGCCTACCGGTGGGAGGTCACCAAGCTTGCCGCCCAGGCCCGCACCCGCGCGACGCTCGCCGTCTGCCTGCTCGCCCCGTGCGTGTTCGTCGTGCTGCTCGACCGCCAGGACCGTGTCCCGAAGGACACCCTGTACGGCCGGTGGGTGCACGCCAGCGGCTTCGCGACCCCGCTGCTCATCCTCGGCTTCGCCGCCCAATGGGTGTTCCCGCTGCTGACCAGCCTGGTGGCCGGGGACATCTTCGCCAGCGAGGACCAGCACGGCACCTGGAAGACGATCCTGACCCGCTCGCACAGCCGCACCCAGATCTTCTGGGCCAAGACGTTGGCCGCGGCGACGTTCGCGGTCCTTGTCCTCGCCGTTCTGGCGGCCAGCTGCCTGGCCGCCGGCGTCCTGCTCGTCGGTCACCAGCCGCTGGAAAGCCTCTCGGGCACCCTGCTGCCGCCCGGCCGGACCGCCGGGCTGGTGCTGGCCGCGTGGGCGACCGCGCTGCTGCCGCTACTCGGCTTCACCGCCCTCGGGATCATGCTGTCGGTACTCACCCGCAGCAGCCCCGCCGGGATCGTCGGCCCGATCATCCTCGGGCTGCTCATGCAGCTCTACTCGTTCCTCAACGGCGCCGACGCGATCCGCCACCTGCTGCTGGTCACCCCGTTCGACGCCTGGCACGGCCTGCTGGCGGCGCACCCGTACTACGGGCCCCTGGGTCAGGGTGCGCTGGTCAGCGTCGGCTACATCGCGATCTGCCTGGCGGTCGCCTACACGGCGCTGCGTCGGCGCGACATCACCGGAGGCTGACCCCGATGCGACGACCTGCCCTCGTCCGACCTGCCCTCGTCCGACTGACCCGGGCGACGTCCGCCGTCAGCGCCGCGACCGCCCTGGCCGTCGCCCTGGCCGTCGCCCTGGCCGTCGCCCTGGCCGTCGCCCTGGCCGTCGCCCTGGCCGTCGCCCTGGCCGGTTGTGCCACCGACGTCACCCGGCCCCGCGTCGAAAACTCTCTCGGTCCCGTCTTCGCCAACCTCTACACCCACCAGCAGGCCCTGCTCGGTCACCCCGGCCTTACCCCGGCCGCCGTCGCCGCCAAGGCCAGTTGCGACAAAGGCGGCCCCCAGGTACCGGACCGGGGCGCCGGCAGCGACTGGATCTGCCAGCTCCGCTGGACCGACAGCGCCGGAAAGCCCCAGAACGGCAAGTTCGAGCTCCAGGTCCGCTCCAACGGCTGTTACCAGGCCGGCGGCCCATCTAAGCTTGTCGGTCCGCTAACCATCAAGGCCACCACGGGCACCTATGTGATCAACCCGGTGTTCGAGTTCGACGGCTGCTTCGACACCACCTGAATCGCGGGGCGTGGGGAGGCCCGGCCGGCACGGCCATCCCGGTGAGCGGGGCCGGCCGGCCTCGCGTCCCGCCCTCGGGCGCGAACCGATCAACCAGGAGAATAGCCCTTGGACGTAACCTATGGTATTCGTGAAACTACTAGATAGGACTACTGGCGAGGTTGGGCGTGGCTCTGGGCCAACAGCATTGCGTTTAACCACCCGATTTCTATCTCCCAGCCACCCCTAGGAGTGGTGCAACCACCCTTCGCTGGCTGCAAAGTTGTGACCCACTTCACGCAACGATGCAGCGGAGGGCCGATGGGAATCCTGGTCAATATCGACAACGGTGGCACGTTCACCGATGTGTGCGTGACGGACGGTGAGCGCATCGTGCATGCGAAGACGCCGACGACCCCGCACGATTTAACGCAGTGTTTCGTCGACGGGCTGCGGACAGCGTCCGACCGGCTGTATGGCGAGGAGGACACCGCTCGTCTGTTGCGCGAGACGGAGTACCTGCGCTATTCGACGACGTCGGGTACGAACGCCGTGGTCGAGCGGAAGGGCGCACCGGTCGCCCTGCTGGTCGACAGCGGTGCGGAGGAGGACGTCTACGGCATTGCGAACCTGGTCGACGCCTCGCTGTGGCAGGCGCTGGTGCCGCATTCTCCGGTCGGGATCACGGTGGGCGCCGACGGGTCGGTGGGCTTGGCGGAGTTCACGACGGCAATCAACGAACTGTTGGCGACGAGTACCTCGCGGATCGTGATCGCGCTGCGGAGTGCGGCGGCGGAGCGGGCGATCAAGAATCTGTTGTTGGAGCGGTACCCGCGGCATCTGCTGGGCGCGGTTCCGTTCACCCTGTCGCATGAGCTTGTGCACGACGTCGACGACGCGCGGCGGGTGCTGACCGCGGTGCTGAACTCCTACCTGCACCCGGGGATGGAGCACTTCCTCTACGGCGCGGAGAAGGCGTGCCGGGAGAACGGGCTGCCTCGCCCGCTGCTGATCTTCCGGAATGACGGGGACTCGGCCCGGGTGGCCAAGACCACGGCGTTGAAGACGTGGGGTTCCGGGCCGCGGGGTGGGCTGGAGGGCAGCGTCGCCTACGCCTCGCTCTACGGCGCGGACGTGCTGGTCGGGGTGGACGTGGGTGGCACCACGACCGACGTGTCGGTCGTGGTGGACAAGGCCCTGACGGTGCACGCGCACGGCCGGGTCGATTCGGCGCAGACCTCGCTGCCGATTCCGGACCTGAGCAGTATCGGGCTGGGTGGCAGTTCGGTGGTCCAGGTCGTCAACGGTCAGATTCAGATCGGTCCGCGCAGTGTGGGTGCCGCGCCCGGCCCGGCGTCTTTCGGCCGTGGTGGCACCGATGCGACGGTGACCGATGCCCTGCTGCTTGCCGGGGTGTTGGACCCGGACAACTATCTGGGTGGGGATCTGAAGTTGGACCCGGCCCGGGCGGAGCGGGCGTTGCTGACCCATGTCGGGGAGCCCCTGTCGTTGTCGGCGCAGGCCGCGGCGCTCGCGGTGTTGCGGGTGTTCGAGGAGCAGGCGGGGGCCGCGGTCAAGGAGATGATCTCCGCGGCGGGTCGTGAGCCGGGTGAGGCCACGCTGCTGGCCTTCGGTGGCGCCGGTCCGGTGCTTGCCTCGGGGATCGCGCGGGCGGCGGGGATCGCACGGGTGATCGTGCCGCATCTGTCGGCGGTGTTCAGCGCGTTCGGTATCGGTTTCAGCGGGTTGGCGCACGAGTACAGCGTGCCGATGCCGGGCGTCGACGTCGAGGTGAAGGCGGCCCGCGACGATCTGTTGACCCGCGCGCGGCGTGACATGTTCGGTGAAGGCGTGTCCATCGACGAATGCACTGTCGAGACCCGCGGCCGATTCATCGTCGACGGCGTGTTGCGGGACGAGACGTGGACCGACGGGTCGTCTCCCGGGCAGGCCGATCAGCTGGTGGTGCGGGCCTGGTATCCGCTGCCGACCTTCGAGCTGGTGGCCGACGAACACGGCACGGTGCAGCCGGCGGCCGCGGACGGATCGCGTCGTATCCATTTCGCTGACGGTAACGAGCAGGAGATTGCGGTCTACCGTCCGGAGAATCTGGAGCCGGGGCAGGGAGCCGCGGGGCCGGCGCTGGTCGCGGGTGACTATCTGACCTGTCTGATCGAGCCCGGGTGGGGGTTCCGGGTGAGCAGCAACTCTGACCTGATCCTGGAGGCCCAGCAGTGAGCGAGCAGCAGTCCACCGTGAACATCACCGAGTATCTCGCGATTAATCTGGCGACCGAGCGATGGACCTGCCGGGTGTGCGGGCATGACATCGCGAACGCCCGCGAGAACTACAAGACCGGGCTGCTGGTCCACAACCGTGACCCGCGGGAGATTCACCGGCCGATCCTGGACGAGAGCTACGAGTTCACCTACGCCCCCGACCCGGCCTGGTGCCGGATCGTCGAGTTCTACTGCCCGGGTTGCGGGACGCAGGTGGAGAACGAGTACCTGCCGCCTGGTCATCCGCTGACGCACGACCTCGAACTCGATATCGACGCGTTGAAGCGTCGCCACCTCAGCGCTGTGGAGGGCTAGGGACATGCGGCAGGTAAGTGTTGACATCGGTGGCACGTTCACCGACTGCTTTCTTGTTTACGACGACACCTACATCGAGGCGAAGTCGCTGACCACGCACCACAACCTCGCCTCCGGCTTCATGGATGCCCTGGCAAAGGCCAGTGCCCAGGCGGACCTGGATGTGCAGACGGTGCTCTCGACCGTCGACGCGGTGCGTTACGCCACGACCCTCGGGACGAACGCGCTCATCGAACGCAGCGGTCCGGCGGTCGGCATCCTCACCACCGCCGGTTTCGAATCGACCGTGCCGTTGATGCGGGCCCGTGGCTACGGCGACGGGCTGACCGAGGCCCAGCAGTCCGACCTGCCCGCCGCGGACCGGCCGGTGTCGCTGGTGCCGGTGACCCGGATCGCCGGCGTGCAGGAACGCGTCGACTACGGCGGCACGGCGGTGCTGTCCATCGACGAGGACGACGTGCGCCGCCAGGTGCGCAAGCTGGTGGACGAGGGCGCGCAGGCGTTCGTGGTCGCGCTGGTCAACGCGGTGATCAACCCGGCCCACGAGAAGGAAGTCGAGCGGATCATCCTCGACGAGTACCCCACGCACATGCTGGGGGCGATCCCGATCGTGCTGTCGCACCGGGTGACCGGCCGCAAGGGTGAGTACGCCCGGACCATGTCGGCGGTCATCGACGCCTACCTGCACAGCCAGATGTACCACGGGCTGGCGTCGCTGGAGATCGAGCTGCGCCGCAACGGCTACACCAAGCCGATGCTGCTGGTGCACAACACCAGCGGCATGGCCCAGCTGAACTCGACCTCCTCGCTGCAGACCATCCACTCCGGGCCGGTCGCCGGGCTGGAGGCCACCAACTACCTGTCGAAGACCTACCACCAGCCCAACATCATCGCCACCGACATGGGCGGCACCAGCTTCGACATCGGCCTGGTCACCTCCGACGGGGTGAAGTTCTACGACTTCAACCCGGTCATCGACCGCTGGCTCGTCTCCACCCCGATGACCTACCTGCACACCCTCGGCGCCGGCGGTGGCTCCATCGCCCGCTACGACCGCCTGTGGGAGGCCATCGAGGTCGGCCCGGAAAGCGCCGGTTCCGACCCGGGCCCGGCCTGCTACGGCCGGGGCGGGCGGTTCCCGACCACCACGGACGCGAACCTGGTGCTGGGCTACCTCGACGCGGACAACTACGCCGGTGGCACGATCAAGCTCAGCCTGCGCCGGGCGCAGCGGGCCATCGAGGAGCACATCTGCAAGCCCACCGGACTGAGCCTGATCGAGGCGGCGAAGGCGATCAAGCGCAAGGTGGACAGCAACATGGCCAACGCGATCTTCAAGGAGGTCGCGGTCAAGGGCTATAACCCGAAGAACTTCGTCGCGCTTAGCTACGGCGGCGGTGGTCCGCTGCACGCCTGCGGATACGCCAACACGCTGGGCATCCAGAATGTGCTGATCCCGCCGTTCAGCTCGGTGTTCTCCGCGCTGGGCGCCGGCAATATGAACCAGCTGCACATTCATGAGTACTCGCTGTACCTGATGGTCTACGACGCCACCACCCGCAGGATGTTGGACGACTTCCAGGTCTTCAACGACACGGTGACGGAACTTGCCGCGAAGGGCCGCGACGACCTCCTCCGCCAGGGCGCCGACCCCGCCAACATCCGCTCGCGGGTGGAGCTGGACATGCGCTACGGCAACCAGCTCGCCCAGATCGGGGTGGTGTCGCCGTTCGAGCGGCTCACCTCACACCGCGACGTGATCGAGCTGCTGGACCTGTTCAGCAGCATCTACGCCAAGCGGTACGGCGAAGGCAGCCAGGCGCCCGAGGCCGGTGTGCGCATCAACGTCATCCGCGTGGTCAGCTACGTCGAACGCGACAAGTTCGACCTGCAGCCCACCCAGGCCGAGCCGCGCCCCGCGTCGAACCCCGCCCGGTGGCGGGAATGCCACTACCCGGGCATCGACGGCGCGGTCAAGACTGCCGTCTACGACTTCGCCGACCTCGAAGAAGGCCACGTCATCGAGGGCCCCGCCCTGATCGAAACCCCGAGCACGACCTACCTCGCCGAACCCGGATGGCAGCTGACCATCGGCCGTACCGGCTCCGCGGTGCTCGTTCGGACCATCTGAGCGAGACGTGGGAAGCGAGGTTGGTAACCATGCCAGCCACCATGCAGGCACTGGCGTTTCTCGGCATCGGCAAGGCCGGCGTCATCGAGAAGCCCATACCGAAGCCAGGGCCAACTGACGCGATCGTACGGACAACATCGGCGCTTATCTGCACCTCCGATGTGCACACCGTCCGGGGCGCCATTCCCGTTCCCGAAGGCCGCGCTCTCGGGCACGAGGCGGTCGGTGTCGTCCACGACCTGGGCGCCGCGGTCACTGGATTCGAGGCCGGTGAGCGGGTAGCGGTCGGGGCGCTTACGCCGTGCTTTCACTGCGGCCCCTGCCAGCGGGGTTTCAGTACCCAGTGCCAGGGAATGCTCGGTGGGTACAAATTCACCACGCAGCGCGATGGCAACATGGCGGAGTACTTTCTCGTCAACAATGCGGCCGCCAACCTCGCTCGCATTCCGGCCGACCTGCCCGACGAGAAAGCCGTCTACGCGACCGACATGCTCTCCACCGGGTTCGGTGGCGCGGAGAACGCGCAGCTGCGGCTCGGTGAGTCCGTCGCGATCTTCGCTCAGGGGCCGGTAGGGTTATCCGCCACCATCGGCTGCCGGCTGCTCGGCGCCGGACTGATCATCGCCGTGGAAGGACGGCCCGAACGGCAGGAGCTGGCACGTCGATTCGGCGCGGACGTGGTCGTCGACCCCGCCGCTGGTGATGTGGTGAACCAGATCCTCGATCTCACCGGCGGCGTCGGCGTGGACGGCGCGATCGAGGCGCTCGGTCATCCGCAGACCTTCGAGGACTGCATCCGGGTGACCAAACCCGGTGGCCGGATATCGAATATCGGGTATCACGGTGAGAACCCGGCACCGCTGCAGATCCCGTTGGAACCGTTCGGCCTGGGTATGTCGGACAAGAAGATCCTGACGTCGCTCTGCCCAGGCGGAAGCGATCGGCTCGAGCGAATCTTCACCCTCATGCGTTCCGGCCGGGTGGATCCTACGCCGATGACGACCCATGAGTTCGGGTTCGACGAGATCGAACGTGCCTTCAGCATGATGGAAACCAAGGAGGACGGCGTCATCAAACCCCTCATCCGTTTCGCATAACCAGTAAAACCAGGAGGGCTGGGCGCTGCCCGGCGGTTCCGCCGCGGCCCGCCCGGCCCGCCGCCGCCCGTACCCGCAGCATGCCCGGCAGGCCGCCCGGTAGGCGGGCTGCCCGTTCAGGAGGTTTCATCCCGATGACCACCAGCACCGGCAGCGCCACCGTTTCCAGTCCCCCACAGCCATTACTGAACGAGAGCGAGGCCTTACCCGTCTCGTTACCCGCTCCGCCGCCCCTCAGCCCGCTGCGCGGCAACCCGGCCGTGTTCGGCCTCCCCACCGTCATCGCCGGGGCTTTCGGCCTCGGGCTGGTCGACACCGGCTGGCTTCCGCCCGCCGCGGCCGGCGCGGCACTGCCGATCATCCTGACCTCCGCCGCCGTCGGTCTCCTGGTCGCCGCGATCTGGGCGGCGGCGCTCGGGCAGAACCCCCTGGCCAGCCTGTTCGCGGTGTTCTTCGGGTTCTACGGCAGCTACGCCGCGTTTGGCCTCGGCCTCGGCCACAACTGGTACAACATCCCCGCCACCCAGATCACCAGAACCACCGAGCTGTGGCTGATCAGCTGGCTGGTCACCCTCGTCCTGGTCACCGTGGCCACCCTGCGCCTGCCCAGCAGTTTCACCCTGCTGCTCGGGTTCGCGGACGGCGCGCTGCTGCTGCTACTGCTCGGCACCATCAACACCAGCACCGCCCTCACCCACGCCGGCGGCTACCTGGTGTTCGGCTTCACCGCGGTAGCGGCCTACCTCTACCTCGCCGTCATGTCCGCCGAGACCGGCGGGAAGGGTCTGCCGCTCGGCAAGCCGGTCATCTCCGGATAACATGCTGCGATCCGATGGTCGTAGCTGGCCGGCTAGCGCGTATTGATGGAAAGTTCTTGTACTGAGCCGAACACGCCGTCAGGCTGATGGGAATCAGCAGGGTCGGCGTCATCAACCCCCTCGTCCGTTTCGCGTGGCCTGTGTCGGGCCTGGGAAGCCGCTCGCCCTCGCCCGCCAGGCACGTCTTAGCAGAAGGTGTAGATTCATGAGCCAGCCCGACCACGCTGACGGCAAGTCAGTCGTCGAGAAGTTCCTCGAAGAAAACGTCCTGTTCCTCGGGCCCGACCCCGAGATCATGCAAAGCCACCATCTCGCCCCGGAGTCGCCCCGCGAAACGGAGGCGCTCGCGCGGTTCACCGATCCCGAGCAGATCAACCTGGTGCGGCACAAGCTGCAGACCGCGTGTAACGAGTCCTTCGACATGGTCGAGCAGATGGGCGCGGCGCCCGGCGCGAAGTGGGGCGACCTGATCTCCGGGGTGTGGACGGCCTCGGGTGACCTCGCCCTGTCCAGCATGGGTGGTGTGCTGCTGTTCTCGGTGCTCACGCAGCACCCGGTCAAGTTCATTGTCAAGTACTGGGTGGATGAGCCGACGGTCGGGGTCCGTGAGGGCGATGTCTTCATGCACAACGACGCCCGCTACGGCAACGTCCACAACACCGACCAGAGCATCCTCATCCCGGTCTTCCACGAGGGGCAGCTGATCTGCTTCGCCGGCGCGGTCTGCCACGAGGGGGAGAACGGCGCCACCGAACCCGGCGGTATGCCCTCGGCGGCGGAGTCCCCGTTCGACGAGGGATTGAAGATTTCGCCGATCAAGGTCGGTGAGAACTACACGTTCCGCCGTGACCTCATGACCTTCCTGCAGAACTCGGTGCGCGAGCCGAAGCTGCAGCTGGAGGGCATGAAGGCCAAGCTGTACGCGGCGATGCGGACAAGGGACCGGATCCACGACACCATCGCCGAGTACGGTGTCGACGCGGTCGTCGCCACGTTGCGGCGCACCCTGACCGACACCGCCGACGAGGTCCGCCGCCGGCTGAGGTCGTGGCCGGAGGGCACCGTGCGGCAGAACGTCTTCGCGGACGGGACGCTGCGGGAGAACTGCCTGGTCAAGATCAGACTGGCGATGACCAAGAAGGACGACGAGCTGATCCTGGATTTCCGGGGCTCGTCGCCGGAATTCCTGAACCGGGCCAACAACACGATCCTCTCGTCGATGAAGGGCATGCTGGCCCAGGAGTTCCTGACCTTCGTGTGGCCGGACCTGCCGCGAAACCAGGCGGTGTTCGAGCCGATGACTGTTCTCACCGACCCGCGGTCGGCGCTGAACTGTTCGCCGGAGGCGCCGAACGCGCAGAGCATGATGACGTTCTTCCCCTCCTTCACCGCGGCCCAGCTGGCGACGCCGAAGCTCCTCTACAGCGCGGGTGAACGCTCTACGGACGTCATCGCCGGCTGGTTCAACATGATCGTCACGTTCATCTACGGTGGTGTCACCCAGCACGGCGAGCTGGTGGGCAACGTGTGCGCCGACCTCAACGGCATGGGCGGGGCCGCGCGGTCCAACCGGGACGGCGAGCACGCGGTCGCCCCGATCTTCGCGCCCATGGCCGACATCGGGGAGCAGGAACTCATCGAGGAAGAAGTCCCGATTCTCAAGATCGTGCCGAACAGGGTAATGCGGGACAACCAGGGCTTCGGCAAGTTCCGCGGCGGCCAGGGCTACCAGCAGATCGCCACCGTCAAGGACAGCGCCATGTGGGGCTTCATGGCGTGCAGCATCGGCTCGAAGTTCCCCAGCTCGCACGGCATCTTCGGCGGCTACGGCCCCGGCACCTACCCGCTGTGCAAGATCAAGAATGTCGACATCTTCAAGGTGATGGACAACCAGCGCGAACTGCTGCGCTACACCGTCGAGGAACTGATGAACGAGCGTCCGTTCCCGGACGCGACCTACTCGACGCATCACATGGGCATGCAGTTCGAGCTCGCCGAGCGCGGCGAGCTGTACATGCTCACCCAGGGCACCGGCGGTGGCTACGGGGACGTGCTCGAACGCGATCCCGAGCTGGTGGCTTCCGACTACCGCGACGGCCTGGTGTCCATGGACACCGTCCGCGACATCTACCACGTGGTGCTCAACCCCGACACCGCCGTGCTGGACGCCGAGGGCACCACGGCGGCCCGGGAGGCCGAGCGGGCGGCTCGGCTGCGGCGGGGCAAGCCGTATGCGGAGTTCGTCAAGGAATGGGAGACCGAGACGCCTCCGGCCGACGTGCCGTTCTTCGGCTCCTGGGGCGACCCGCGGGTGCTGTTCCGCGGCACTCCGCAGGACACCTGCCCCGCGGACGCGATCGTGCCGGTGATGATGCCCGACCCGAAGGACGTGCGGATCGCGCAGCTGGAGGCCAAGCTGGCGGAGCTGCAGGACTGACGGTGCAGGGCTGACGGCGCGGGCCTGATGCTGCGGGACTGATGAGGACGGCGGGAGAACGATGAACGCTGTGGACGACTGGATCCACGCCAGGCGCGACACCCTGACCTGGCTGGACTGCGACCGGTACGTGTGGAGGGTCTTCGCCGGCGCCCCCGAGCGCTGGTATGACGACCCGGCCACGCTGGTCGCGGCGAGTGCACAGGCACACCGGTTACTGCGGTCCGATGTGTACGGTGTCAACGTTTCAGGTCCGTTCTCCCGCCACCTCGTCGGCGATAGCGAGGCCGCTGCCGTCTGTGCGGCGTTGGAGCTGCCGGCGCCGCGCCGCGTGCTGGCCGACACTCTCGACGCGCTGCTGCACCAGTTCGGCGATCGTGTCGACCTGGTGCTGGACTGCCCGTCACCGCGCAGGCTGCTCGCGTCCGGTGCGGGGATCGACTTCGACGCGCTCGACGACGTCGCGACCGGCCTGCTGGAGGTGATCCGCTCGGTGGCGGACCGGCCGGTCCGGGGGCTGCAGATCACCTGTGACACGGCGGGCGGGCCGGATGAGGACGAGACCGACGCCTGGTCCAGTCTGCTGGCCGCGGCCGGGCACTACGGCTGGATCACCGCGGTCCGACTGAACGGCGTGACCGACCCCGACCAGCTCGACCCCAAGCTGCCCGGTGACCTGCTGCTCCTGCCGCACCTGCCAGCCGGCGTCCTGCCCGATGATCGGCGCTACGGCGGGGGACTGCCAGCGGAGGTGTGGAGCGACACGAGCGAGGCCGCCCGGCTGCTCGACGCCGCCGCCAAGCGTGGGTTCCGGTTCGGTGAGATCCCCACCGAGGCCTCCCCGGAAATCGTGCTGACCAGGCTCACCGCCCTGGCCGCGGGCACGCACTGAAGGGATCCGACGTGGACGACGTGGAGATCGTGGGCTGGGGTCATACCCCGTTTGGCCGTCTGCCCGAGGAGACTCTGGAGTCGCTGATCGTTGCCGCCGCGCGGGAGGCGATCGCGTCGGCGGGTCTGCGCCCGCGGGAGATCGACGAGATTGTTCTCGGTACCTATAACGCGGGGTTGCAGCCGTTGGCGTTTCCTTCCTCGCTGGTGCTGGAGGCCGATGACGATCTGCTGTTCACCCCGGCGACCCGGGTGGAGAACGCGTGTGCGAGCGGGTCGGCGGCGTTGCTGTGCGGGGTGCGGGCGATTCGGTCCGGGCAGGCGCGCCGGGTGCTGGTGGTCGGGGCGGAGAAGATGACCCACGCGTCGGCCGAGGTTGTCGGTGGGGCTTTGCTGGGTGCCGACTATGAGCATGCCGGCGAGTGCGCGCCTGCCGGGTTCGCGCGGTTGTTCGCCGATGTCGCCGAGGCCTACTTCACCAAGTATGGTGATCACAGTGACGCGTTGGCGCGGAT
>NZ_JDWE01000060.1:0-20033 GCF_000685765.2 Frankia sp. BMG5.23 | reverse complement strand
CTCTTATTGTGGTGCACCAGGTCCACCTCTTTTCTGATCATGACCTTGACCTGGGCGAATGTGGTTCTCGATCTATCATCTGAGTTCCAGCGCCATGCGATGGTGCTGGTCAGGGCGTCGCCAGCTGGTTCGAGTCCCGGCTGGACGACCGACCATATTGCGACCATGCGAACCGCCTGTCTGCCGAGTGCTGAGCGGCGGCGACGTCGGAGGACATCCGGGGTGGCCGTGGCCTTTCACTGGGTGACGGCGGCGCTGGCGCTCGGGTGGGTCCTGGCAGCCCGTTCGGCGCGCGGTTCATGGTGCCTGTGTCCGCGCCGACGGTGACCTGCCCATGGTGCGGGGCCCAGCAGGGCGAGCCAAGCGGCGGATGGAGGGTTCTATCCTGATCGGGTGTCGTCGGTGGAGATCCGCGTCTGCGAACAGACGGATCTTGATCTCCTTGACCGGTGCATCCCGGCGGCAGGCCGGACGAGCTTTCACCGCCGACGGTTCGAACGGCAGAGCGTCGCCAGAGGGGACATACCTCGTCGCCTGGCTGGCTGGGCGGCCCGTGGGACATCTGCTGATCATCTGGACGGGTTGCGACGTCGACGAAGTGCGGCGGGAGACAGGCGGCTGTCCGGAGTTGAACGCGCTCGGGGTGTGGCCGCCGGAGCAGCGCCGGCACGGGATAGGCCGAGACCTTCTTCGTCACGCCGAGATGCTGGTCGCAGCGCATGGCAGCCGGACGGTCGGTCTTGGTGTGGCTGCCGACAACCCCGAGGCCGCCCGCCTCTACCGGCGACTCGGCTACGTCGTGCGGGTGCAACGCTATGTCGATCGCTGGACCTGGGTCGATCAGGATGGCGTGGAACGCGAGGAAGCCGAGCAGACGAGTTTTCTCGTCAAGAGCCTTCCAGCAGCGCAGGCCTCTGGAGAGCGCGCAACGTGATCGACGTGCTCCAACCGACCCGTCGCTCCGGACGCGGCGTAGCGTGCCGCTCCGCGGATATCTGGAGGAACATGCTGTTTCGGCATTCGCTCGGTACCGCCGGCTTGCTGGAGGCGTCCTCGTCCGGTGTGGCCATCTCCGTTATGAGTCCGTCTGCTGTGGTACACGTGCCCTGAACTGGGCTGAGGCGGCTCGGTCGCCCCTGGGCGGCGGCGAGCGGCCTTGCTGAGCCCTGGGTCGCCACTGCGGTCCGGCGCCACAGTGCATCGACGGGCAGGCCCCACCCGAAACCACCCTTCGGGCTCTGCGAGTGCCAGCCCGTTTCGTATTACGATTGATGGGTGGAGATCCATCGGTCGGCCCGTAAGCATGGCGTCGCCGACGCGGACATCCTCCACGCCGCCGAGCGGTACGTCGTCGCCTACTCGCTGGACGACGACGGGCCACCCTGGCGTGAACTGCGGCTCGGCCCGGGCGGGGCGGGCAACCTGCTGGAGATCGTCGTCCTGCTCCTCGACGACGGCACGGAACTGATCATTCATGCCATGCGGATGCGTTCCCAATACCGGGATCTCCTGCCGTGACCAAGGAGAGCGCACGATGACGAACAAGGAGACCGCCCGCCGGACGGCAGGCGGCGTACCCGTGACCGACGAGCTGGTCGAGGACCTGGCCGCCGAGGCCGAGACCGGCTACGACGTCGCCCACCTCCACCGCCGCGGCGGACGCCGGCCCCTCGGCTCCGCCCCGGGCGAGGTGGTCCCCGTCCGCCTCGACCCCGAACTGCGCGCCGCGCTCAGCGCCCGCGCCCAAGCCGAGCACACCAACGCCAGCGATGTCATCCGCCAGGCTCTCCGCGCCTGGCTCGACGTCGCCTGACCAGACCGGGTCATATCGCGCTCAGTGCGACCTCACGGCGCATCACATCTCCCGAACCCGACCACAAACCGTCGACCCAACCACGACACCCACGATCACGGTCGCGAGACGGGCCGAAGCGTCCGACACCACTAGGAGTTCGGGACATGTGTTCGATTCGCTAGATGACATAGTGACCGGTGCGGTCACTGGGCATCCTTCCTGGTGAGAGCCCGGGTAGCGACCGGTCGGACAGTAAATTCAGGGCCAGCAACCAAGATCAAACGGTTCGGATGCTGGTACACATGGTCCACTACGCCGTGTAGTTGGCATCTGACCTGGGCAAATAGGTTTGATCGATCGATCCGGCTTGTGGGTGGAAGGCAGAACAGGCAGGTCGAAGAGATCGGACCAGCGGTTCGCGCAGAACTTAGTGGTTGTCGACGATGACGAACACTCGGTCCGCCTTCTTGTACCGGTCCTGGGCCATGATCTGGCCGAGCAGGGCCATGAACGGGGCGATGCCGCTCGTCGGCGGGGTAGTGGCGGTGATCTGTCCGGTGTGGACGTCGAGCGCGGCGAGCAGGGCGAGCGCGCCGTGGCGTTCGTACTCGTGCTCGACCCGGATGACCCGCCCCGGGGCGGGTGGAGCGGTCGGGTGGATCCGGGCGCGGGCCTGGATGGACGGCTTGGCGTCCACGGAGATCACCCGGTCGTTCGGGCCGAGCGGCTGGCCCTGGTAAAGGTCGAGGACGACGGTGGCCTTCGCGGTGAACTCCGGGTCCCGCGGGAAGATCCAGCTTTGGTAGCGCCAGGGCTTGACCGGATGCTCCGCGAGGATCCGTCGCACGCTGGAGGCCGAGATGTCCCCGGTCAGGCCGCGACGGGTCAGCTCGGCGCGCTCCAGCTCGCTGATCCGCCGCGGCCGCCCCGAGCGGGGCCGGTCGCAAAGCCCCACGCATGGAACTGGCTCGCCGACGATGACCGTCCCAACTGGGAAGCCTGGTCCGAATGGTCACCCTGGCATGAGATGCCGCCAGTTGGCTAACGCGCTACCTCCCCGAACAAGAATTCGTAGCCCCGGACGTGTGCCGCGTGACCCGTCCGGAAGGTGATCTCTTGGGCGCACCGCTGGTCGCCCCGGCCTTCTTGTTCCTCGGACGGGGTCAGGTCACCTCGTTGGAGGCGGTGTCCGAGCCGTGCGGTCGTGGCTGCCTGGAGGCGATAATGGCGAGGTGACCGTCGACCTTCGTGACAGCCGGATCGCCGAGGTGTGCCGACGCTACGGGGTCGCCGAGCTCTCCGTCTTCGGCTCGGTGGCTCGTGGCGACGACACCGACTCCTCGGACGTCGACCTGCTGTATGTGCTGGCGCCCGACTCGAAGCTTGGCTTCGAGATCGTCGATCTTCGGGACGAGCTCGAAAAGATCGTCGGTCGGCACGTCGACCTGGTACCCAAGTCCCGGCTGAAGTGGGTCATCCGCGACCGGGTACTCGCGGAGGCTCGGGTCCTCTATGCGGCGTGACGAGCTCTACCTCGTCGACATGATCGAAGCGGCGGCTGCCGCGACGACGTTCGTCCAGGACGTCGACGAGGCCGCCTTCCTGGCGAGCGACCTGATCCAGAGCGCCGTTCTGCAGAAGCTCCTGGTGATCGGCGAGGCAGCCGGTCGAGTCTCGCCCGAGATCCGCGACCGCTGGCCGGATGTGCCGTGGCGGTCCGTCACGGGCTTCCGCAACATCGCTGTTCACGCGTACTTCGAGGTCGACTGGTCAATCGTGTGGCGCATCGCCACGACCGCGCTGCGCGAGCTTCAGGAGCAACTGGCAACGCTCCTGAAGGCAGAGTTCCCGCTCGTCGCCAGTCAGCTCGATCAGCCGCACTGACCGCGGGTACATCGCCCCCGGGTGCGGACGTTCTGACCATCACCCCTCCTCGGCGCGACCGCGACCCGAGCACGGGCACATTCAGAGGCGGAAGAGGAGGGTGGACGCGACCACGGTGCCCAACGCGCACGGTCACCAGGAAGCCCGGAAGTGCCCGGAACCGCCAGGTGTTCGGAACACGTGTTCTACCCGGTAGGCGATGTTCCGGTCGGCGTGGTCACCGAGCATCGTCCCTGTTCGGGGCACGTGTGGCGACCGGCCGGACGGTGATTTCAGGGCCAGCAACCAAGATTGACCGGTTCTTATCGTGGTGCGTTAGGTCCACTAGTATCGGCGGCTGACGGGTTCTGCGCCCCGGAGGCCCGGCTACTTCCTGTGGCGCTCAGGCCGCGAGCATCGTCGAGATCAGGAAACGTGCGCGATCGAGGTACGCGGCCTGTAGCTCCAGCCGGTCCAGCTCGCGGCGCAGTGTCGCCGACAGCTGGGCACACGGCACGATCCGCGGCGTCGCGTCGATGGTGCAGGGCAGCACCTGGCGGATCGTCGCCACCGACAGTCCGGCGCCGAGCAGCACCTGGATCCGGGCCACCGTCTCCACCGCGGACTCCGGGAAATGGCGGTAGCCGTTGGCGCCGCGCTCCGCCACGAGCAGTCCGTTCTTCTCGTAATGGCGCAAGGACCGCACGCTGGCGCCGGTTTGTGTCGACAGCTCGCCGATCAACATCAGGACCAGCCTCCAGCCCTCGCTCTTGACCCTGACACTGATGGCAGACTCTACGGTGCGACGCATGGATATCGGGATCTTCACCGCGGTCACTGACGAACAGATCAGGCCTGCTCAGCTCGCCCGGGTGATCGAGGAGCGCGGCTTCGAATCACTGTTCGTCACCGAGCACACCCACATCCCCGCCCGACGGGAGACACCGCACCCCGAGCTTGGCGAGATTCCCCGCGACTACTACCGAAATCTTGATCCTTTCGTCAGTCTGACGGCCGCGGCGACCGCGACCACCCGGTTGCGCGTGGGCACCGCGGTCGCGCTCGTGGTCCAGCGGGACCCGCTCCTGTTGGCGAAGGAAGCGGCCAGCCTGGACCTGGTCAGCGAGGGCCGTTTCGAACTCGGCGTCGGCGCCGGCTGGCTGCGTGAGGAGATGCGCAACCACGGCACCGACCCGGCGACTCGAATGGCGCTGATGCGGGAGCGGCTGGCCGCGGTGAAGGCGCTTTGGACCACCGAGGAGGCGGAGTTCCACGGTCGCTTCGTCGATTTCGATCCGGTCTTCCAGTGGCCCAAGCCTGTGCAGCGACCGTATCCGCCGGTCTGGATCGGGGGATGGGGCCCGACGACCTTCCGCCGGATCATCGCCGGGCGCGACGGCTGGCTCACTCCACCCCTTCCGGTCGACCAGCTGATCCAAGGCCTGGACGAGCTGGCCGAGGAGGCGGACCGGGCCGGGGTGGCGACGCCACCGGTGACCGTTCCGCTCATGGATCCCGACGAGGCCACGCTCGAGAGGCTGCGCGCTCGTGGTGTCCGTCGCGCCCTGTTCGGGCTGCTCACCATCACCGACGCCGACGCGACGCTGCGCGCGCTGGACCAGCTGGGACCGCTGGCCAGGGCCGGAGGCAGCGTCAAGCAGCCAACTACCTGACCATGGTCGTGCTGTCCAGAGCGGACATGAACACACCGGCCAGGAGCCCGACGAGGACCACCCGGGTTGCCGTCCGGCTGAGTTCCGGCCCCTGGGTGGGCGCGGCCAGTGCTGGCATCCTTACTCTCCCTCGAAGCGCCCTGCTGCATCTGGTGACGGGCGGTGACCTCACAGAGCCTGCAACCTCCACCATGGTTGAGGTCAACGGAGCCGAGAAGTGGCGTTCGGGATGCTGTCGCAGCGGCCCCGGGCCGAGTCGCTCATCTTTCCCGTGTATCGCCCGTACAGCAGCTCGCCCCACTGTCCGGGGGCCTTGACTTCAATCATGGTTGAGGTTTTAGAGTTCCGGGCGCCTGCTGGCGAGAGCGGATCTCGCCGATCCGCGGAATAGGGGACTTTCATGCTCGATCAGCCCACCAACCTCGCGGTAGTTATTGGAAGCAACAGGGTAGGACGTTTCGCCCCGGTGGTCGCCCAGTGGTTCATCAAGCAGGTATCCGCCCACGATTCGATCGTCACGAGCGTCGTCGATCTCGATGACGTCAGGCTGCCGGAGAGGCTGGGTACCTCCAGCGGTCCAGAAGTCGCGGAGCTAGCGGACGTCACCCGGCAGCTTGCCGCGGCCGACGCCTTCGTCGTGATCACCCCCGAGTACAACCACAGTTACCCGGCCGTTCTCAAGAATGTCATCGACTGGCATTACACCGAGTGGCAGGCGAAGCCGGTGGGTTTCGTTTCCTACGGCGGCCAGGCGGGCGGCCTGCGCGCGGTGGAGCACCTGCGCCAGGTTTTCGCCGAGCTGCACGCGGTCACCATCCGCGATACGGTCAGCTTCCACGGTGCCTGGGACCGGTTCCACGCCGATGGCACGCCCAAGGATCCCGAAGGCTGCAACACCGCTGCCCAGACCCTGATCAGGCAACTCGAGTGGTGGGCGGTCGCGCTCGCGGAGGCCAGGGAGAAGCGTCCCTACACGGTGTGAACGGCGGCCCTGCGCGGGTCTGCCGGTATACCGCCGTCGACGCATCCCGACGGCGGTATACCGGTGTCCGGTCCCTTCGGACGCGCCGCCCGGGGCGGGGGAGCCTCCGCTCCGGGCGGCCGGTCCCACCACGCCATTGCGCCATCCTCGACCAGAGGTCACATCGGCCTCAAGGAGCGAGAGGGAATCTGGACCCGGTCCGGGTTGATCGCTCGAGGACAGGGGAGGACCGTGTCCCGGGAGCTGTCCGACTTCCACGACTGGTTTGAACTGCGGAGAGCCGCCAATACCTGTGTGGAATCAAGCGGTCACGGCGACGCGTGCTTCGCCAGTAAATCGTTGAAAACCTCGACCGGCTTCGCCCATCCCAGCGTCTGCCGTGGCCTGGTGGGCGGCCGCGTCGGGTTTGATGCACGGGTTGCCGCGGGATTGTCAATCTCGGGCTTGTCGGTTTCTCAGGCCGGTCAGCTGGCCCGTTCAGGAACGATTTTGCTGACGATGTGCTCAGCGATCGCCAACGACGCCGTCGCGCCGGGAGATGGCGCGTTACGGACATGCACGACCCGCCCGTTGTGGGACAGGACGAAGTCGTCGACGAGGCTACCGTCGCGGGCGACGGCCTGGGCCCGGACTCCCGCGGGGCCACGAACCACGTCGGTGGCCCGCAGCTCGGGGACATAGCGCCGGGCCTCGGCGACGAAGGCCCGCTTGCTCGCCGTGCGCAGCATCTCCTTGGCGCCGGTCTTCCAGTGGGTCTTCGCCATCTTGTGGAACCCCGGCCAGGCGAGCGTCCGTCGCAGGTCAGCGCCCTGGACGGTGCCGACCGTGTACCCCTCTCGGGCAGTGGCCAGCACCGCGTTCGGCCCGACCAGGATCTCCCCGTCGATGCGCTTGGTGAGATGGATACCGAGGAAGGGATATCGCGGATCCGGAACCGGATAGATCAGCCCATGGACGAGGCCACGCCGCTCGGGGCGCAGCAGCCAGTAGTCGCCCCGGAAGGGAACGATCTGCGGGGAGGCGTCCTCGCCGGTCAGTGTCGCCACCAGATCCGACTGCAGCCCGGCACAGGAGATCAGCAGGTCGAACGGCCCGACGCTTTCGGAGACGACGGCGACCCGGCCACCGTTGCGGGACGCCATCTCGTGATTGCCGTTGGGCCGCGCGCGCGCGGTTCCGGCGACCGTGAGGCGAAGGTGGACGCCGGCTGGACGATCCTCCACCCCGATCACTTCGGCTCCGGTGCGCACGGCCCCGCCAGCGGCGACGATCTCGGTACGCAGGGCCCGCGCGACCCCGGGATAGTCGACGATGGCGGTGGTGGGTGAGTGCAGGGCGGCGACCCCGCGGGCGTGGGGTTCGACGGACCGCAGCTCGTCGGCGTCGAGCATCCGGGTCCGCGGTACGCCGTTCGCCGTCGCCCGCTTCTCGATCTCGGCCAACCGTTCGAGCTCGCTGTTGTCGACGGCGACCACGATCTTGCCGCACTCGTCGTACCGGATGCGGTGCGTGGCGCAGAACTCCCGCAGCAGCCCGACCCCACGGCGGCACAGGGTCGCTTTGAGCGAACCTGGGACGTAGTAGAGACCGGCGTGGACGACGCCGCTGTTGCGGCCGGTCTGATGCCGGGCGATGTCCTGTTCCTTCTCGAACACCGTCACGGCCGATCCCGGTTCGACCTGCCCGAGCCGACGGGCGACCGCCAGCCCGAGAATTCCACCGCCGATCACCGCGATGCGACCTACCACGCCCGTCCCCTGTCCGTCCGTCGAAAACGTGAATCCCGATCACGCCGATCGTACGAATCCAGTATCGGCGTGCACGGTATGTTACGAGCCGGTAGTCAGTCGGGTGTCCCGCGGGCTCAGCCGAAGAAGTGGCCGGGCGGGTGGGCCCGGTCGGTGCGCGAGCGCGGTGTGCCGCGCAGCGCGTCGGTGAGCGTCCGCGCGGTGTTGACCAGGGGGACGTGGCTGAACGCCTGCGGGAAGTTGCCCGTCATCCGGCCCAGCCTGGGGTCGTACTCCTCCGCGAGGAGCCCGACGTCGTTACGCAACGACAGCAGGCGTTCGAACAGTTCCTGAGCCTCGTGGACCCGCCCGGACAGGGCGTAGTTGTCGGCCAACCAGAAGGTGCAGGCCAGGAAGGCGCCCTCGCCCGCGGGCAGTCCGTCGACCGCGCCGTCCTCGGCCGTCGGATACCGCAGGACGAACCCGTCCTCCATCAGCTCCCGCTCGATGGCGGCGACTGTTCCCACGGCGCGGGGGTCGGTGGCGGGCAGGAACCCCACCAGCGGCATGTACAGCAGCGCCGCGTCGAGTTCCTTGGAGCCGTAGAACTGGGTGAAGGTGTTGCGTTCGGAGTCGAACCCACGGGTACAGACCTCCGCGTGGATCTCGTCCCGCAGCGCCGACCAGCGGTCGACAGGGCCCGGTAGCCGGGACTCAACGATCCCGCGTACCGCCCGGTCGGCCGCGACCCAGGCCATCACCTTCGAGTGGACGAAGTGGCGGCGGGGGCCGCGCACCTCCCAGATGCCCTCGTCGGTCTTCCGCCAGCCGGTCTCGAGGAAGTCCATCAGCTTGGTCTGCAGCGGCCAGGAGTCGTCCGCATGGCTCTCGGTGATGGTCTGCCCGCCGGGGAGCGCCAGCCCAGGCACGGTCTGGCGACGGTTGGCGACCGCGACCCGCGCGACATGCAGGGCGTCGAGGACCTCGCCGTAGACGTCGAGCTGGAACTGGTCGACGGCGGCGTTGCCGACCCGCACCGGGGCGGAGTTCTCGTACCCCGGTAGCCACGGGATCTCGTATTCGGGCAGCCGGCGTTCCCCGGCAACGCCGTACATGATCTGTACCCGGGAGGGGTCACCGGCGACCGCGCGCAGCAGCCACTCCCGCCATGCGGTCGCCTCGCTGGTGAACCCGGCGTCGAGCAGGGCGAGCAGCGTGATCGTCGCGTCCCGAAGCCAGCAGTACCGGTAGTCCCAGTTGCGCACGCCGCCGATGTGCTCCGGCAACGAGGTCGTGACGGCGGCGACGATCCCTCCGGTCGGGGCGTAGGTGAGCGCCTTGAGGGTGATCAGCGACCGGCGGACGGCCGGCTGCCACTGGCCGTCGTAGGTGCAGCCCGCCATCCAGTCCGACCACCACGCCTCGGTGAGGGTGATCATGCGCCGGACGTCGTGGGACGGCGGGGGAGTCTGATGGGAGGGGGTCCAGGTCAATGAGAACGGTACCGACTGGCCGGCGGCGACGTGGAAGTCGGCGTAGGTGGCCATGTCGTGCCCCTCCATCGGGGCGGTCGTCCGCAGGGTGACCGCATCCGGCCCGGCCACCGCCGACATGGTGTGCTCGTCCACCCGGCGGACCCACGGCACGATGGAGCCGTAGTCGAAGCGAAACCGGGTCTCCGATCGCAGGTGGACCGCGCCTTCGAGGCATTCGACCAGGCGGAGCACGGTGTGCGTGCCTGCGCGGGGAAACATCGCGTCGACGATGCGCACGGTGCCGGACGCGGTCGTCATGTCCGTCTCCAGGACCAGCGTGTCGCCCCGGTAGCGCCGGCTGACGCCCAGGACCGGCTCGACGGGAGCGATCTTCCAGTGGCCCGCCTCGGAGTCGCCGAGCAGGGCGGCGAAGCACGACGGCGAGTCGAATCGGGGCAGGCACAGCCAGTCGATCGACCCGGTGCGCGACACGAGCGCCGCGGAGTGGGTGTCGCCGATCAGCGCGTAGTCCTCGATCAGGGATGGCACGACCTGTTCCTCGCTCCCATGGTCCACTGGTTGTGATCATCGCTGGATCGATGATCGTCGAATAATTGATGATCATCGAGGTCGATGTCATCGGGGTCGCCCGCCGTTGGGCGCGATCGCGGGCACAGCGCCGCCGGTCGACGGTGAACCGGTACGAGCACGCCGCGCAGCGGCGGGCCGGCGGTCACCCGTGGCGGAGGTCGCTAAGCCTCATGAGGGCGTTTACCTTACGGACCCGCTCGGCGGACTACGTTGGGGGTCCGGTCATGGCGGTGCTCCAGCCGTCGTCCGGACCAGATTTCCTTCCCCGATGTGACAGGACTCACCACGTGGCCCCACCGTCGTCACCTGCTGCCGCCCGTGCCGCTCGCTACCTGGCCGACCCTCGGCGCCGGACGATGGTCGTCGTGGCGGTACTCGCCACCATCGGCCTGATCGTTTTCGGGATCTACGCGACGTTGGACGGGCCGCCGCCGCAACAGGAGGCCGTCGTGTACTTCGCCCCGGGAGCCACCGAGGCGCAGAAGGACGCGGTGCGCGCCGCGTGCCCCTCGGTGGGCAGGGCCATCCAGCTGCCGAAGGACCGCAACCAGCTGGCCACCAGCCGGATCTATCCGCTGCGGTACGACGTCGCGAAGGCGTCGACCGCCGACCGCGCGGCCCTGTACAAGTGTGTGTACGCCCAGCCGCACGTACTCGGAATCAATCAGGTCACCCAGGGCCAGTAGATTTTCGCCCATCAGGATCGACTCTTCTCCAGCTCCCGCCGGGCGAGGAGTTCGGCGGGCGTGGGCCGGCCGGCATCGCGGGCCTCCTTCGTCTGCCAGAGACTCACGATCATGGTGGTCAGGATGACGAGCCCACTGAGGATCAGGCTTCCGCCGGACCACCCGGAGGACGCGGGAAGGGTGTCGACCACGATCCACGCGATTCCCGCAGCGATCATCCCCAGCGCGAACAGAATCGTGAACGCCGACGAGAACCGGTTCGCGGCCGCCTGATCGGCGAGGTCGGCGGCCTTGCGTCGGGCCTGCTCGAAACGGCTGCGCGCCCACTCGTACTCCAGACTCAGGATGAAGAACCCGAGCGCCACGACGAGGAATCCCGGACCCGGCAGCGCCAACATCGCGATCCCGAGGCCGAGGACGCCGAGACCCAGTACGGTCAGGGCGATCCGGCGGAACAGGCGGGCGCTTCGGGTCAGCACGTCGGGTAACCCTCCTGAGTGGATCGTGGGCGGGGCGAGGAGAGGGTGCTCTACTGCGACGCTGCTCTACTGCGGCATTGTCCTACTGCGACGTTCTTCCGTCATAACGCGTCACGCAAGAACATCGTGGCGGGGATCTCCTCGACCTCCTCGACCGATACGTGTCGTGATGCCGACACGCCGACGGAGCGCGCGGATCCGCGGATCCCCGCGCTCCGTGGGGTAGGGGCCGGGCGGGCACACCGTCCAGGCGCGGTCGCGGATGGTTGACTACTGTGTGATGGGGCTGGTCATCTGGGCCTTCCTGGGAAGGCAGGCCATCGGAGCGCCGGAGAGGTTGCTGTGGAGATCGAGGAGACCGCGCTGCCTGGCATCGGGCTGCGGCATGACTTCGCGACGCGCAGCGGCCGCCGGCTCGGAGTCGTGTCCCATCATCACGGGCGCCGGGACCTCGTGATCTATGACGCGGACGACCCGGACGCCTCGCGTGAGTCCATCGCGCTGACGCCGGAGGAGGGCGACGTGCTCTCCGAGCTGCTCGGTGCCCCGCGCATCGTCGAGAAGCTCGCCGACCTCAACCGTGCCTTCGCCGGGCTCGTCGGTGAGCAGATCGTGATCCTGCCCGGCTCGCCCTACGTGGGCCGCGAGCTCGGGGACACCCAGGCCCGTACCCGCACCGGCGCCTCCATCGTCGCGGTCGTCCGCGACCAGCAGGTGCTCGCATCCCCGCGGCCGGACTTCCGATTCGAGGCCGGAGACGTCGTCGTTGTCGTCGGTACGCCGGAGAACACCGCATCCGTCGGTATGTTGCTCCGCAACGGCTGACGCGGGCAGGGAGGGCAGTCGGGACCGCGTGCACTCCACCGCGACGACCTTCCTCGAGCTCGGCGGGATTCTGTTTTGCCTAGGAGTCCTCGGGCACCTCGCGCTGCGCATCAGTGTCTCACCGATTCCCCTGTACCTGGTGGGTGGGCTGGCGTTCGGCCGGGGTGGCCTGCTGCCGCTCGGTGCCAGCGAGGAGTTCATCGGGGTCGGCGCGGAGATCGGGGTCGTCCTCCTGCTGCTTACCCTCGGTCTGGAGTACACCGCCGACGAGCTGCTGTCCGGGCTGCGCAGACAGGCGCCGGCCGGGGTGCTCGACCTGGCGCTCAACGCCACCCCCGGGGTCGTCGCCGCGTTCCTCCTCGGCTGGGGCCCGACGGCGGCGGTCGTTCTGGGTGGGGTGACGGCCATCTCCTCCTCGGGGATCATTGCGAAGGTGCTGGGGGACCTCGGGCGGCTCGGTAACCGGGAGACGCCAGTTGTTCTGTCCGTCCTCGTGCTCGAGGACCTCGCCATGGCGGTGTACCTGCCGGTTCTCACCGCGTTGCTGGCCCATCACACGTTCGTGCGGGGATCGCTGACCGTGGCGATCGCGCTCGGAGTCCTGGTGGCGGTGCTCTACATCGCGCTGCGGCACAGCGAGAAGGTCACCCGGCTGGTCTTCAACCCGAAGGCCCACCGCAACGACGAGATCCTGCTGCTCCGGGCCCTGGGGCTGGCCCTGTTAGTCGCCGGGGTCGCCCAGCGTATGCAGGTGTCGGCCGCGGTGGGTGCGTTCCTCGTCGGCATCGCCCTGTCCGGACCAGTCGCCGAGGGTGCAGAGGAGGTCCTGCGGCCGCTGCGCGATCTGTTCGCGGCGGTCTTCTTCGTCTTCTTCGGCATGCAGACCGATCCCGCTGAGATCCCTCCGGCGCTGCTCACCGGGTCCCTGCTCGCGATCGCCGGAGTCGCGACAAAGGTCATGACGGGATGGTGGGCCGCCCGCTCGGCGGGAATCGGGACCATGGGCCGGTTCCGGGCCGGGGCCGCCCTCGTCGCACGCGGCGAGTTCTCGATCGTCATCGCGGGCCTCGCGGTGGCGGCCGGCCTCGAACCCCGGCTGGGCCCGCTTGCCGCCTGTTACGTGCTGCTGATGGCCGTCCTCGGCCCGCTGGCGGCCCGGTTCGTCGAACCGGTGATCCGCACGGCTCGGCGGCTGCAGGCCGCCCGGTCGCCCTAGCGCCGAGCGGGCGGGTGGTGGGCGGGCAACGGTGGACGGGCTGCGGGCGACGGCATCCGCCGCTGACGGCGGGGACGACTTCCCGGCAGCGGTGTCGCTACCGGGACGGCGATGTTTGGGAGTATGCAGCCCATGAGCGGACTTCTCGAAGGTAAGCGCGTTCTCGTCACCGGTGTTCTCACGGAAGCCTCGATCGCATTCAGCGTCGCCCGCATCGCCCAGGAGCAGGGTGCGGCGGTGGTCCTCAGCGGATTCGGGCGGGGGTTGTCGCTGACCCGCCGCATCGCCAAGAGACTGCCCACCCTGGCGCCCGTCGTGGAGCTGGACGTCACCGACGAAGAGCATCTCGCGGGGCTGGCCGGGCAGGTGCTCGAACATGTTGACGGCCTGGACGGCGTGCTGCACGCGATCGGGTTCGCGCCCGAATCGGTGCTCGGTGGGAAGCCGTTCGTCGAGGCGGCCTGGTCCGAGGTCGGCACCGCCCTGCAGATCTCCACCTGGTCGCTGGCGTCGCTCACCCGGGCCGCCCTGCCGTTGTTCGCCGAGAAGGCGTCGATCGTCGGCCTGGACTTCGACGCGTCCGTCGCCTGGCCGTCGTACGACTGGATGGGCGTGGCGAAGGCCGGCCTCGCCTCCGCCACCCGCTACCTCGCCCGTGATCTGGGACCCCGGGGCGTGCGGGTGAACCTCGTCGCGGCCGGCCCGCTGCGGACCATGGCGGCCAAGAGCATCCCGGGCTTCAGCCAGTTCGAGGAGGTCTGGGACGGCCGGGCGCCGCTCGGCTGGAGCGTCCACGACACCACGCCGGCAGCCCAGGCCTGCGTGGCGCTGCTCTCGGACTGGTTCCCGGCCACCACCGGCGAGATCGTCCACGTCGACGGCGGCGTGCACGCCGTCGGGATCTGAGCACGGCGGGCCGTCGGGGTCCGGGCGCGGTCGGGGTCCCGGGATCCGGGTACGGTGGGGTCCCTGGCCCGGATCAGCCGGCCGTCTCGTCCAGCAGATCCAGGGCCGTTCCGACGATCGTGTCCAGCTCCACCGGTGGGCGGCGACGGTGGTCCCGCGACGAGGCCGTGTCCCGCCGGGCAAGGCTGCCGCTACCGGCGTGGCCGCCGGCGCCGGAGGCCGATGAGCCCGGGTCGGTGTCCCCCGGTGTCCCTCCCGGCGGCCCGGAGGCCTCCGGCAGCGGCGCGCTCGAACCGAGGGCGGAGATGGGATCTCCGTGGACGCCGGCGAGGAAACTCAGGGCACGGGGGTCCCCGTCGACCACCGTCACGATCGGGGTGCGCCGGTCCGCGGGGAACACCTCGGTGAGCAGGGCGTCGGAACCCTCGGCCAACCCGCGCCGGGCCTGCAGCGCGTGGAACATCGCGTTCGGGGAGGTCACGCACACGGCCGTGATCTCCCGGCCGAGGCCGGCGCGTAGCTCCGCCGCGGCGTGCAGCACCTCCGGCATGACCGCACCCACCCCGACGAGGGTGAGCGCGGCGTCGGGACCGCCCTCGTGGAGCCGGTACCCCCCGGCGAGGACCAGGGCCCGGCGTCGGTGCCGTTCCAGCGCGTCCACGGGGACCTCGGCGAGGCGCTGATCGACCTGGCGGGCGGAGAGCCGGATCACACAGGAGGTGCCGTCGAGGCGGGCCAGCCCGCCGAGGCCGGCCAGCAGGCACCAGGCGAGATCGTGCGCGAAGGCCGGTTCCCAGGTCGCGGCCACCGGGGCGGGGACGACGTTGCCACCGTTCCAGGCCAGGTTGCGGACGACCGGGTCGAGACCGGTGTCCGCCACGGCGAGTATCGATCGGGCGTCCGCGGTGGCGCCGGCCATCCAGCCGGGCAGTACCCGTCCGGCCGCCACCTCGTCGGCGACTCCGATGGGCAGCAGCGGCAGACCCTGGCGGCTCCAGGCCACTCCCAGCGAGGCCAGCACCCCGCCGAAGGCCGTGGCCGACAGGCCTCCGGCCACGTGCCGGCCCGGTTGTTCCCCATCGGTCCGGTCCGCCGCGGCCAGCCAGTCGGCGAGGACAGGGTCGGCGTTGCGCGTACTGATGGTCAGCACCGCGGTGGCTGCCTGGGGCGCGAGCCGGGGTAGGTCCCGCAACATCCCGCCGAATGCCTCCTGGGTGGAGATCCACGCCGGGAAGCGGTGGTCGGAGTCGGTCGGCACGGGTGGTGCCGCGCCGAGCGGCACCGGCACCCGGTCCAGGTAACCGGCGACGTGCCGGGCGAGGCGGTGGGCCGCGGCGTCGTCTCCCGGCCGGAGGACCGGGCGGGTGCCACCGCCGGCGGCCGGCGGCGTGCCCGGTCCGGCGGACGGGGCCGCGGACGCGTGGTCGGCGGTCTGTTCGCCGTGGGTCTGTTCGTCGTGGGAGCGCTCCTCCCGGGCGAGCTCGTCGCTGGTGTAGGCGAACAGGACCGTGGGCCGGTCCGCCGCGACTTCGTCGAAGGCGTCGATCAGCAGGGGAAGGTCGTGGCCACCGAGATCGCGCAGGCAGGCATGGATCTCGTCATCGGTGAGGGTGTCCAGCAGGCGGCTGATGCCGGCGCCGGACGCACCGGGACCGGCGAGCCGGCGGCGCAGGTCGGCTCCGTGGGCCTGCAGCAGCGCGCGGTACTCGCCCATCGGGAGCTGGTCGAGGCGGTTGCGAAGCGCGTGACCGCCGGGAGCCCGGAAGAGCGCTTCGAGGACGCGTCCGTATCGGACGGTGAGCACCTGCCAACCGGCGGCTTCGAACATGCGCGCCGCGCGGGCGGGCTTGCCGATGCCGCCGACCGGTCCGGTCGGCGCGGAGCCGGACACCGTCACCACCCAGAACAGCTCGCCGAGATGAGCGACCCGCTCATCGGTGATCGTTTCCCAGACGGTCGGGTCGTGCAGCTCGGAGTAGTCGATCAGACAGATCTGCCGACCCCGGGGAGTCCGGTCGAAGCGTTCCCCGGCATAACGGCGTGCCAACGCCGCCCAGACCGTCCCGCTCGGTCCGATGTTGCCGGCGCCGAGGGCACGCAACGGCCGACCATCGGGCCCGGAACGGACCCCGTTCGGACGGATCTCACCCGGCCGGACGTGGGGGAGCCGGTAGACGGCGGGGACGGGCGATGCGGCCGTGGTCTTCTCGGCTGCCGTCTTCTCGGCCGTCGGCCTGGCGTGCGCCAGGACGTGATGAACGGCATGGATCAGCGGGGCGGCGCGTGGAGTCACACTGACGCGGTCCTCGGCGCGCAGGGCGTCGAACCACAGCACCGTGGCGATGCTCGACACCGAGGCCACGGCCGCCCGTTCCGACTCGGCGGCGACCGCGGGCCGCTGCCCGGCGCGTTCGTCCCCGTCGATGATCCGGGCCGCGACGCTCCGCAGCCGCCGTTCCACGGCGGCCAGCGCGGCGAGGTCGAGTACGCCACCGGGCGGCCCCGGCATGGCCGGGTCTGGCATGGCCGGGTCTGGGGGCCCCGGGATGGCCCGGGCCGCGGTCGGCGAGGTCTGGGTTCCCACGACGTCGTCTCCGTTCGTCGGTCCGGTCGGGGGGCTGGCGTCTCCCGGCGGACCGCCGCCCTCGGCCCGGTCGTCGTGGGTGACCCGACCGTCGGTCCCCGGCACGGGCGGATCCACGGACCGGGCCGGGACCGGCCCCGCGGCGTCGTCTGGTGTAATGATCATATCCCCCCGGCCGGAGCGCGTGTGCGCCGCCTCCACCGGTCTGACATCGGGCCTGCGCATGACCGGCCTACGTCCCACGACTCCGACCTCCCAAAGTCCGGACGCGCGGTGGTGCGGTGCCGGTCGGAGGTTGCGCCGCCGGCCGGATCGGCGGCGCCCGTCGCCGTCACATGGTGTGTCCGCGTCGGTATCCCACCTTCACCACGGTGGCCGTACCATTTCAGCATCCGCGTTCCATCGCGGTGGCGTTGGCCGTCGTGCGTCAGCCCGGTGATGCCGGAACCGCCCTGCCAGGACTGCCGCGGCGGGACTTGCCGCCCCGGCGGTCAGCCGTCCCGGCCGAGCTCGTCGATCCGGATCCGGAGCGCGGGCTCGTCGACCGCTGCCACCTCGACCTCGACGGCCTTGACCCGGCCGGTCGCGCCGCGGACCAGCCGGACATCTCCCCGGCGCACCCGCAGCGCCGCGCACAGGGCCCGCAGGGCGGCTTCGGTGGCCCGGCCGTCGACGGCAGGCTCGGTGACCCGGACGATCAGCAGCGGGCCGTGCAGCGGGTCCTCGCGCCGGCCGCCCACCGCGGTCCGCCCGGCGCCCGGCTGAACTCGGATCATCAGACGCATGTGCGCATCGTCCCCCCGGATCGTCCCGCCCGTGCGATCGTCCCGCCCGTGCGATCGTCCCGCCCGTGCGATCGTCCCGCCCGTGCGATCGTCCCGCCCGTGCGACCGGTCCGCGTGACCGGTTCGGGGCGACACCAGGGAGGACCGCGAGGGTGGCCGAGCCGATGCCGGCCGGCGGTTGAGGCCTCATCGTCGGCGGACACCGGGATTCGACGCGGTGGCCGCTACCATCCGACCCATGGGCGCAAATGAGGGTCGTGTCGCACTGGTAACAGGTGGTAATCGGGGGATCGGCGCCGCCTGCGCCGCCGCCCTGACGGCCGCGGGTGAGCGGGTCGCGGTCGCCAGCCGCGGGGGCACCGCCCCCGCGGGGATGCTGGGCGTCCGTCTGGATGTCGCCAACAGTGAGAGCGTCGACAAGGCGTTCACGGAGATCGAAGCCGAGCTCGGGCCGGTGGAGATCGTGGTGTCCAACGCCGGGATCGTGCGGGACACCCTGCTGGCGACGATGAGCGAGGACGCGTTCCAGGAGGTCGTGGACACGAACCTGCTCGGTGCCTACCGGGTGGCCAAGCGTGCCTCCCGGCCGATGATGCGGCTGCGTCGTGGTCGGCTCATCTTCATCTCCTCCGTCGTCGCCTCCGTCGGCGGCCCCGGCCAGTCCAACTACGCGGCGTCCAAGGCCGGCCTGATCGGCTTCGCCCGTTCCCTCGCCCGCGAGCTGGCTCCGCGCAACATCACCTCGAACGTGGTCGCTCCGGGGCCGATCCGGACCGACATGACCGACGCGCTGACCGAGGCGCAGCGGGAGCAGCTCACCGCCGGCGTCCCCGGTGGCCGCATGGGTGAGGCCGAGGACGTCGCAGCCCTCGTCGCCTTCCTCGCCTCCCCGCAGGCCGGTTACATCAACGGTGCGCTGATCCCCGTGGACGGCGGGCTGAGCATGGGGCACTGAGCTGGGCACGGGGCACTGAGCTGGGCACGGGGCACCGATCCGGCGGCGCCGTGACCGAGCATGATCGGCGGTGCGGCTTAGGGGACCGTCGTGGCGGCGTGGTGGTGGGTGGGGCTGGTGTGGATGGTAGCGGCGGACAGGCGGCGGATGCGGCGCAGCAGGTGGGCTTCGGCGGCGTGGGCGAGGTCGTGAGCGGCGGTCAGGGTCAGGTTCGCATCGACGGTGACGTCGGCTTCGGCGCGCAGGGTGTGGCCGATCCAGCGCAGCCGCAGTTCGCGGACGGCCTCGATGCCCTCGGTGTGCAGGAGCGCCCTGGTGGCTTCGGCGACCACGGCGGGGTCGACGGCGTCCATGAGCCGGGCCCCGACGACGCGAGCGGCGGAGCGCAGGACTCCGAGGATCGCCAGGGTGATCGCCAGGCCGATGGCGGGGTCGGCCCAGTGCCAGCCCACCGCGACACCGGCCGCGCCGAGGAGCACCGCGAGGCTGGTGAGACTGTCGGTGCGGGCGTGTAGGCCGTCGGCGACGAGGGCGGCGGAGCCGATCTGATGGCCGATCCTGATGCGGTAGCGGGCGACGATCTCGTTGCCGAGGAAGCCGACGAGCCCGGCCACGGCGACCGCTCCCAGATGGCCGACGCGCTGGGGGTGCAGGAGGCGGTCGATCGCGGCCCAGGCGGTGAGCGCACTCGACAGGGCGATCATCGCGAGGACGGCGAGGCCGGCGAGGTCCTCGGCGCGGCCGTAGCCGTAGGTAAACCGGGCGGTGGCCGGGCGGCGTGCCACGGTGAAGGCGATGAGCAGGGGGACCGCGGTGAGCGCGTCGGCGACGTTGTGCAGGGTGTCGCCGAGGAGCGCGACCGATCCGGACAGTGCCACGACGGCGGCTTGCGGGGCGGCGGTCAGCCCGAGACCGGCCAGGCTGATCAGGAGGGCGCGGCGGCCGGCGGTGTCGGCTTCCAACGCGTCGTCGATCTGGTCCGCCGGGTCGTGGCTGTGCCCTCCGGCCAGGTCTGACAGGCCGTGACGAAGCCGCGTCCACCGCCCGCTCGCGTGGTGGTCATGCCGTCCGCCGCGCGGGTGCCCGCCGTGCCCGTGCCCTTGGGCGGGGAGCTCATGCTCGTGGCCGCTGTTCATGTTCCGCGACGATAGACGAAAACGATCAATGCGGCATGGTGGCAGCTGCCATTCCATTGCACCTGCGTCCCGGTGCGTACCGCGGGCCGCTGGCGCCGGTTCGGTTGCTCGTCTGTGCTTAGCCCTTAGAGCAATACCCGACGTGAGACACGCGCCTATTCGACGAGGTGGATGGTGCAGTAGCGGGTGGCGGTGCGGGCGAGTCGGGCGTCGGCGTAGACGAGGGCGTTGGCGAGCACGGAAGCGTCCACTACGACCATCACGTCCCGTCATGGTTCCCGCTCAGGCGGAGCCCGGCAGCGGGCCGCCCCGCGAGGAGGTGAGTCCGTCGCGCCGCCGTGACCTACTCGGCACC
>NZ_JDWE01000059.1:0-20384 GCF_000685765.2 Frankia sp. BMG5.23 | reverse complement strand
CAGGGCCTCGGCAAGTTTGCTGGTAAGCAGACTTTCGGCGTTGTGTGGGGCTTCCAGTGGTGTTGCGTAGCGCGCTTCTGACGCGAGGCCGGGGGCGTCATGGGTGCGGGCACGGCTCCTGGAGATCATGGAGGTTCCTACACCGTCATGATCGTCTCGAGGTGCCATGCCCGCCGCACCAGTATTACCGCCTGCCCCTGTTCTCGATCGGCTGGCTGCCGTCGGCGCCGGCAACCAGCCTCCGTCGCCGGCGGGTCTGCTGGCGGTCTTCAACCAGCTACCGGACCCCCGGAAGCCCCGCGGCAGGCGGCACAGCCTGGCCGCTGTGCTGACGCTGGCGACCTGCGCGGTGCTCGCCGGGGCGCGGTCGTTCACCGCGATCGGTGAATGGTCCGCCGACGCCGGCCAGGCGGTCGCGGGCCTGCTCGGCGTCTCTCGAGTGCCCGAGGAGTCGACGTTTCGCCGGGTACTCGCCGCACTCGACGCCGACGCCCTGGATACGGCGCTGGGAGCATGGGCCGCCGCGGCGACCACCCCGCCGGCCGGGACGCGGCGGCGGCTCGCGGTCGACGGCAAGACGCTGCGCGGCTCCCGCACGCCTGACAGTCCGGGCCGCCACCTGCTCGCCGCGCTCGACCACACCAGCGGTGTCGTGCTCGGCCAGGTCGCCGTCGACGCGAAGTCGAACGAGATCCCGGCGCTGCCCGTCCTGCTCGCCGACCTGGACCTGACCGATGTGATCGTGACCGCGGATGCTCTACACACCCAGCGACAGACCGCATCCTGGCTGGTCAGCCGGCATGCGCACTACATCCTGACGGTGAAGGCCAACCAGCCGGCGCTATACGCCCAGCTCGCCGCCCTGCCCTGGCGCCGGGTGAAGACCGCCGCGCGCACCGTCGAACGCGGCCACGGCCGCCGCGAGCGGCGCACCGTGAAGACCACCGAGGTCCGCGCGGGACTACTCTTCCCGCACGCCGTGCAGGCAGTGCAGGTCACCCGCCGCCGCCAGCCGCTCGCCGACGGGCCGGCCACGACCGAGATCGTCTACCTTGTCACCAGCCTGCCGACCCACCAGGCCAGCCCCACGCTGCTGGCCACCTACGCCCGCGAGCACTGGCTCGTGGAGAACCGGCTGCACTGGGTCCGCGACGTCACCTTCGGGGAGGACCTCAGCCAGGTCCGGACCGGCCACGCTCCCCAGGTCATGGCCAGCCTGCGCAACCTGGCGATCGCGATCCTTCGCCTGACCGGCGCCACGAACATCGCCCAGGCAATCCGACACCACGCGCGGCGCCCCGAACGACCACTAGAGACGATCAAGAGCCTTGCTTGCTAACCGACAACTTTGCCGGGGCCCTGGGGTCAGGACAGGGACCGGGGGCCTGAGCCCGGCAGGACGGGCAGCACCGGGCAGCGCCGCTTTCTGGCCCTACAGCCGATTTCTGGCCTACAGCCGGCTGCAGCCGGGTGTCTCTCGGCCGCGGCCCGCAGTTTTCGGGCCGGCGAGGCAGGGGTAGAGGCAAGGCATAGTCAATTGGACGCAAAGGTGATAGCCGGCCGGCCTGGCCGGAAGGAGTGAGGATCATGACACTACCCGTACGACGCGGAGAAGGCCTGGGAACGCTGGCACGGTGGGATCCGTTCCGGGAGATCGAGGACGCCTGGACCCGCATGGGCAATCTGCTCGGCGACGTCATAGGCGGCGTCGAGGGCCGTCCGGCGCGGTTGCTGGGCGGCATGGTGCAGCCGGTCGACATTGAGGAGACCGAGGACGCGTTCGTGATCGATCTCGATCTTCCCGGGGTGCGCCGGGAGGACATCTCCGTGGACCTGCGTGACAACGAGCTGTTCGTCACCGGTGAAATCAAGGAGCGGGAACGCACGGGAGTACTGCGCCGCCGTAGCCGCCCGGTGGGCCGGTTCGAGCACCGCATCGCCGTGCCGGGTGACATTGATCCGGAATCGGTGCACGCCACCCTGGCCGACGGAGTACTCACCATCCGGCTGGCGAAGGCCAAGCGGAGCCAGCCCAAGCACATCGAGATCAGCACCGGCCCCGAGGGCCAAGGCACCGGCCCCGAGGGCCAAAGCTGACTGAGCGCCTGGTATACAACTGAGCGCGCCTGGTACCCGGACCCGCCAGCGCGCCCTCCACCGGGACCCCGGCAGACCCGGCCTGTCCAGCCGGTCGGCTTGCCCCGCCAGCAGGCGATACCGACGATTTGTAATTAAGGTTTTGCATGTCGCGAGGATGGGCCTGCGATGTTTGCGGAGTCCGGTCGCGTTCTGCTTCAGGGGAACTATCATGCCAAAGATCATCGCTTACGAGGAGGAAGCACGGCGCGGGCTGGAACGTGGCATGAACCAGCTGGCCGGCGCCGTGAAGGTGACGCTCGGTCCGAAGGGGCGCAACGTCGTCCTGGAGAAGAAGTGGGGCGTTCCCGCCATCACCAATGACGGCGTCTCCATAGCCAGGGAGATCGAGCTCGAAGATCCGTATGAGAAGATCGGTGCCGAGATGGTCAAGGAGGTCGCCAAGAAGACCGACGAGGTGGCCGGCGACGGCACCACGACGGCGACCGTTCTGGCGGAGGCACTGGTCCATGAGGGCCTGCGGAACGTGGCCGCGGGCGCGAACCCGATCGCCCTCAAACGTGGCATCGAGCTGGCTGTCGAGCGGGTCTGTGGGGAACTGGCCAATCTGTCCAGGGAGCTGGAAACCAAGGATCAGATCGCCTCAACGGCCTCGATCTCGGCCGGCGGGGACACCGCGATCGGCCAGATCATCGCCGAGGCGATGGACAAGGTCGGCCGGGACGGCGTCATCACCGTCGAGGAGAGCAACACCTTCGGCCTCGAGCTGGAGCTCACCGAAGGTATGCGTTTCGACAAGGGCTACATCTCGCCGTACTTCATCACTGATCAGGAGCGGATGGAGTGCGTCCTGGAGGACCCCTACATCCTGGTCGCCAACATCAAGATTTCGCTGGTCAAGGACCTGCTCCCGCTGTTGGAGAAGGTCATGCAGGCCGGCAGGCCGCTGCTGGTCATCGCCGAGAACGTTGAGGGGGAGGCCCTGGCGACCCTGGTCGTCAACAAGATCCGCGGTACGTTCCGGTCCGTGGCCGTGAAGGCGCCGGGTTTCGGCGAGCGGCGCAAGGCCATGCTCGGCGATATCGCCGTTCTGACGGGCAGTCAGGTGATCAGTGAGGAGGTTGGTCTCAGGCTGGAGAACGCCGACCTCGACCTGCTTGGCCGGGCCCGCAAGGTTGTCGTTACCAAGGATGACACGACCATTATCGAGGGCGCCGGCGACCCGGGCCGGATCGCCGGTCGGGTCAGCCAGATCCGTAGCGAGATCGAGAAGTCGGACTCCGACTACGATCGCGAGAAGCTGCAGGAGCGGCTGGCCAGGCTCGCCGGTGGCGTGGCCGTCATCAAAGCCGGCGCGGCCACCGAGGTCGAGCTCAAGGAGCGTAAGCACCGCATCGAGGACGCGGTCCGCAACGCGAAGGCCGCCGTTGAGGAGGGCATCGTCCCCGGCGGTGGGGTGGCTCTGCTGCTGGCCTCGGGGGCTGTCTTCGACGGGCTGGAGGTGGCTGAGGACGAGCGGACCGGGGCCGAGATGGTGCGCCGCGCGTTGACCGAGCCGCTCCGGCAGATCGCGGTCAATGCCGGCCTGGAAGGCGGCGTCGTGGTCGAGAAGGTCCGCAACCTGCAACCGGGGTGGGGGCTGGACGCCGCCACCGGCGAGCACGTCAACATGCTCGAGGCCGGGATCATCGACCCGACCAAGGTCACCCGCTCCGCCCTGCAGAATGCCGCATCCATCGCCGGGCTGTTCCTCACCACCGAGGCCGTCGTTGCCGAAAAGCCAGAGGAAAAGGAAACCGCGGCAGCGCCAGCTGGTGGGGGTGGCCTGGAGTACTGAAAAAATCGGAATGCGAGCTGATCGGAGCCGACCGACGGTGACTGGTACAGCCGGATCGGGTTGTCCGGAGGGCATCGGTGAGAGGACGCGGGCTGAAACGCCTCCGCTCCGTCCAACCGTCGGAGCCGGGCACGCCCCCGTCCAGAGCATCTGCCGTGGCCACCACGAACTCGGGACCGATGCCGACCCGTTGCCGCAGTTATCAACTGCCTTCACCGAGTTCGCCCACGCCGTCTGATCATCGTGTTCCACCTGGGTGTCAGCATGCGGTGGCCCTCTGTGACGGGATGTTGACGATCAGATCTTCCTCGTCCCGTACAGAAGGCCACCTTTATGGGGCGACACGTCGGCTATCTCGAAGGTTGACATCGGAAACATGCGGAAGCCCACCGGTGCTCGACGCGCGGCGGCGGTCATCACGAATCCCGCGAATACCCAGAAAGCCAGGTGACCACGGCGGTCTCGTGCCCAGGTCACGCATCATTCAGAGCGAGGCAGCCCCGCTGCAACTACCAAGTTCGAGGGTTTGGACCGCTACTTGTCGGAACTCGACGCGTACCGATCGTGAACATGGTGATGGCCTGGCCGGACGGTAAGATGGTAGGTGATATCTGCGGAGAAGGGGCCGGTGATGTCGGATCGTCCGGTTCCACCGAAGGTGATCGTGTGGCGGCCCGGCGCAAGTGGCTTGAGGAGTAGGTAGATGCCGTCAGCCACGGCAGGCGTGTAGATGCCCGCCGGGGCATTGAAGATGTTGTCATCGGGGAGCGTGATGCTGAACGGATGCGCGCACCGGTGGACGGGTCCGGCGCAAGCCCGGTACCTTCGCAGCTTTCCTACTGGTATGCCATCGACGCTGGCGTGGAGGTTGGCGAACGACAAGCCTGCCTCCATCTCGCGCCACAGCTCCCGGGCCGTGCGATTTTCCCCGGGGTTGTTGGCGTCGAAGACGTTGACGAGCGGAAAGAAGAGTGCCTTGCCCGCGGGTACCGTGCAATCGTTTCGAACGACTTTTTCGCCACCGAAGGCGCCGACCAGGAAGAATACCGAGCCAGATTGGCCCACGTTACACAACGCGCCAGTTGGGTCAATCAGCGGGTTCGTGGTGGTTGGCTGCGCCAGTGCGTACTGCCACCATGCCGCCGACCAGGCACCATAGCTCTTCCCAAATACGCGTGCCCCCGGGGGCACGACACCCGGGTTGCCCGACGCCGCGTTAGCGGCCGGAGCCGAGACTATCGTCAGCGCCAGGGCCGCGACGAGCGCTGGCAGCAGGCGCCGAATTCTGGTAATATCGACCATGATTCACCTCTACCGAGAGTCTTATGGATCATGATTGCGGTCTTGCCGTAAGGTGCGATGATCGTCGTTCCCCACGGCAGTCAGCCTGGAGCCTCCGGTAGCCGATACAGAATGTCAATCACCGATCCATCATGGTTTCTCGACGGTGGATGAGGGACGCCAGATAGAGGCGGACGAATGACGCTGGGCGGGGTCAAATGGCAACTCCACGCTGTTCGTGAGCTGATCGAAGAAACGAAAGAGTGGCGGTCTCGGTAGAATATTTCGGTCTAATTCATGTGTAAATTTGATACCACGTAATGGCATTTCGACCCGGTTTTCCTCCGGGGATTCCGGACTGCTTGCTGTGTGCTTGCAAGATGTTTGCGCTTGCTATTGTGATCTTGCCGTGCGCCCGGACCATGATCGGCAACATCCCGTGGTAGGCCCCCATCGACGGCTCGACGGGCGGTGTGGGCGAGAAAAGAGGCTCGCTGACCGGTCCAACTCGGTCGACCGCGGCGGTCAGCCTTCCGGGGTGTTCCCGGTGCCGGGCACGGGTCCGCCGAACTGCCGACGGAAGGAACCGAGCAGGTGGTCGAGGCCCCAGAGGAACTGGTCCCGGGTGCCGGTCGAGCCGAGCAGATCGGCCACGGCCTCGGCTGCCAGCAGGTGTCCCCAGAGGTAGACGAACATCGTGCAGATGATCCTGTTCGCGTCCTCCGGTCCGATACCGGCGTCGATGAGCAGATCGTGCAGGAAGCTCGCGTTGCGTACCGCGGAGGGGCTGCCGGCCATCTGCCGACCCATGTGTGCCGCGAGCCCCGGGTAGGCGGCGGCAACGTCATGCGCGCTGGTGAAGCAGCGCCCTAGGCGGTCGGCCCAGTCGCCGGTCTCGGGGCCTGGAAGGTCGATGCGGCCGAGCGCGTCGTCAACGACGCGCTCGACGATGAGATTCTTGGTGGGGAAGCGTCGGTAGATCGCGGGGGCCGTAACGCCGAGCTCCGCGCACAGGGGTCGGACCGTGAGATGGTCGAGCCCGTCGCGCCGAGCGATCGTGTCGGCCGCCGCGATGATCTGCTCGCGGGTGACCGCCCGGGGACGCATAGCGTCCTTTCTACCCGCCGCGAGACGGTGGTTCTACCTGGCGCGAGGTCCTGACAGTGGCCCGCCGCCGCGGACCCCTGGATCGGGTGGAGGCGGTTCCGAGGGCATGTCCGGCACGGGCCTGGCGTCGTACCGGTCCGGGACGAACAGCCCTCGTCCCGTCGGCCGCGCCGGCCGAAGGTAGAGGTACGGCCCGCCGTAGGAGGCCGGGACGAGGGAGGAGGAGATCATGATGATGGTCTGGGGTGGGTACAACTGGGGTTGGGGTAGTTGGCTGCTGATGACGTTCAGCATGGTCGTGGTCTGGGGGCTGCTCATCGGGGCGCTGATCGCCCTGCTGCGCGCCGGTCTCGACCGGCGATCGGGGACGTTGGCCGGACGGCCTGTCAACGGGTCGGCCCAGCGGATCCTGGCTGAGGGCTACGCCCACAGTGACCTCGACAAGGGCCGCGGTGACCTCGGCGAGGAGGGGTACCCTCACCCGGGCGCGCCGCGGGACCGGCGCAACCCGACCGGTCTCGCCAAGGTCGGTTGAGCACATTCTGGAGGTCAGAGTCACCGCAGGTTCTGGTGCCCCGCCCGGCCGCCCGCGACATCTCGGGAACCATTCTGGGAAGGGAACGCGGACCTACTGGGCACCGGCGAGTCTGGGTGCGCCGGCCCGGGGCAGGCACCGCGCTCCACCATCACTATCAGACTGGCATGTCCGCCGCCGCTCGGCGAATTCCGGCACTGCGCGTCCGGGGCTCAGGAAGGCCCAAAGCGAAGAATGAACCAGTCGGCGGCCTCGCAGGCCACTCTGTGGAGCTCTAATGCTTTCCTGACTCCGACGCTTTCGTTGAGGCCGTGGGCGATCCTGTTCCGCCGATCGACTAACGTGGCCAGCTCGCGGCGCAGCCGACCGTCGTCCGCGTCGAGCAGTGCGCTCAGCTCCTGGCGCAGGCCTTGGTCGAAGCGCCCGGCCAGGGTCTCGAGCGCCGCAGGCGTCGGGTTCTGCGTCCGCTCCAACCAGCCAAGCGAGAAGTTCCTGACGTGGCCGTAGGACAGCCTGCTGGTGTAGGCGCGGAATGTCCCCGCCACGGTCTGCTCCAGATATCCGCAGCTTCGGATCACCAGTAGTCGCGCAAGCCAGGAAACGACCTCCTGATTATCCGCAACTCTTGCCTGATCTTGTACCAGTGCAGCTAGCTCGGACAGGCGGTCTAAAATAATTCTGGTCTCAGTCGGCGGCCAGGTCTCGGCGCGTTCTCGCCTGCTCATGTCAGATGCGGGAGAAAGCTCTCGTTGCCAGCGCCAGGCGCATCCGCACACTCTCCTCGTCGGCCGTTGCGCGCGTGGTCACGTAATCCAGGTCGGGTTCGTTGAGGAGCGCGTCGATGGCGCGGCTGACCTCAGCTGCGGTCGGTTCGCTACCGGCATCAAGCCTACGGGCCAATCCTACCAAAAGCGCCTCGGTGAGAGCCGCATTGAGCTGACGCCCCCGGCCGCGAATGGCGCTTCTTCCGGCCTCCTCCAACACAAGCTGTGCTGCCCTGTCGAATCGTTTTTCGATCAACTCGGCGTCCAGTTCGTTCAGTCGGCGGTGAGCGCCAACAAAATCGTTCAGGTATTTCTTGAGGGGGCGCTTATAGCTACCCGGTGACACGTAGAGGGCGATGAATCTGAGCACGATCTCCTGATCGCGTAGCCGTGGTGATGGCGGCCCGTAGAGAGCGCGCCACGCCGGGTTTTCGTTCAGAGCGGTGAGGAACTTGATGAACTCGCCTGCATAGAGCGCCACGCGAATCTCGTGCGGCGTGAGCTGCGTACCGCCCGAGTTCAGCCGCTCGAAGATCTGATAAACGCCGTCGAGTGACTCGCGGGTGCCGTCGGTTTTGACTATTGTCGCCTGGATGAAGGTATTGTCGAGCGTGCGACGCTGTTCGGGTGAAAAAGTTTGATAGGTCAGCCCCTGGAATCTGGCGGCCACGTTCTGAAGTGCGAACTCGCGCCCGTTGATGCTGCCATTATAGAAGAGGCTCAGGGTCTTTATCCGCTGCTGTCCATCAAGAACGAGATAGCGGCGGTCCTGTTGTTGGACAAGGAATATACCCGGAATGGGGTATCCGAGCAGTAGGGACTCGATGAAACGGTCCATCTGCGAACGCTTCCAAACGAACTCGCGCTGGAAGCCGGCTGTCTCGATGCCGGGATCATCATTGCCAAAGGACGGCACTATTATGTCGCCCCGATCGTGCCGACGGACCAGACCCTCGACGTCGAAGTCGGTGCCGCTGTAGCTGATCTGCGGAGGGTCGGGGTCCACCTCCTGAAGCTCGGCCCTGTCGTCGTCGCGCAGGTCCTCGGAGTCGCTGTCGTTGCCAGCTTGCTCAGCCAGCTCGGTCACCCCCTCGGAAAGCCGTGCGACATGGTGCCGAGTCAGTAAGAACTCAGGGCAGGCCGCCAAGTGGGACCGTCCAGCGCGGGTGGCGGGAGCCTTCGCCGAGTCGACCAGCCCACGTGGCCAAGCTGTCGCACAGGATACCACCATCGACACACTGGCGAAGTCGTGGCACCTCAGGGTCGATCCGACGGAGCCGCGTAGGCCGGCTCGGTTCGAACCTGCTGGTCAGATCTGCTCAGGGCGGCTTGGCCCAGAATGGTCATCGGGTGCGACCACAGGAGCGATTCGTGGCGTTCTCCTGAATGTGGCGCAGGCGGATGGCATGCTGTGGAGATGGGGGTGATTTGCCGTTGTGATCTCACGGGATCGGCGGGGAAGCGGCTTGGTCCAGTTGCGGCCGACCGAACGCCGTCGCGCATCCAAGGTCCGCGGGGTTTGATGATGCAGGTCGCTACCGTAGTCAACTCCAAGGGCGGTGTCGGGAAGACGACTCTGACGGCCAACGTCGGTGCGGAGCTTGCGCGTCGAGGACGTCGTGTTCTCCTGCTCGACCTGGACTTTCAGGCCAGCCTGACGCACTCCTTCTATCGGCCGGCGGACGTCGAGCGACAGATTGACCGGCGAACCGTCGCGGACTGGTACATGGCAGCTGGTCGTCGAGGGGCTGGGCCAGACCTCATGCGGTACGTCTCCTGGCCGCAGGAAGTTCGGGCGCATACCAGGAGAAACGGCGGTGAGCTTGCAATTGTGGCTTCCGCCCCGAAGCTTGAGGGCGTTGCTGCCAGGCTCGGTGTAGAACTCGGTGACCCCAGTTCACGCCGCTATCAGGATCGTCACCGCCGAGTAGTGATGCGACTGGCCGATGGCCTACGGCTGCTCCGCCGTGAGGGATTCGACTACGTGCTTATCGACTGCCGGCCGGATTTTGAGATACTCACTCGATCTGCGATCGTGGCCAGCGAAGGGGTTCTGGTCCCTGCGCAGCCGGAGAGGCTGGCTACCTTCGGTATCCGTCATCTGACCGAAAGACTTACCGACTTCAAGAAGAATAACTTCGAGATCCTTGGATGGTCTCCCTCCGGCGAGAACCGAGTGGAAGACCTGGCGCCTGCCTTTCTAGGTGTTGTGTTCACTCGAGTAAGGCATGGGGGTGGGGGGCCCGGACCCACCCCCTCGAGCCAGCGGGTTATCGACGAGGTTCGCCGCCTCTTCCCTACATTTACTGCGATGATGCGCGAGAGCCTGGATTTCCAGACGGGTGTCGACAGGCTCCTGCCAGCGGTGTTCGGACTACGTCCCGACATAGCAACAGAAATCCGTGCTTTAGTTGACGAATTCGAGAGCAGGATTGGACCGTGAGCTGATGGCTGAAGGCATGACGGCCGTCCTCGCAGTGCTGGAGAGGGTCTCGGCGCTCATCCGGAGTTTCGATGATCAGACCGTGGTTGAGCTAGCTGCTGGCCGGCTCGTCCTCACGGTGCAGCGAGCGCCTGACCGGCCGGTCCTCGGCGCCGACGTAGTCGGGGAACGGACCACCAGTCCGCCGGCGCCCGAAAGCGTGCCGCGGGGGAGGGTCGGCACGATCAAGGACGGATCGACAGTCGTGGCTGGTCAACCTGACTCCGCGTCCGTACGCCAACGCCTCGATGAGATGGGTAGCCGCGAGGAGGCGCACATGTTCCTTGAGGGGATCGCCAGGAACAAGCAGATCCTCCAGCGGATCGGCCGAGATCTCGGAGTTCGGGTGAGTCTGGGGCGCCGACGTGGCGAAATGATTGACATGATCGTCAACTCCGCGGTGGGAGTCCGCCTCGACCAGGATGGTATCGGCAGGCGGGTCACGTCCTTGTGATTGGCCAACGCCCAATGGCCGTAGGTTAAGTGATCCCTTGGAGGTTTGAGGGAGGGTTGGTCACCGGAAGTCGAGGCAGTGAAGTTCGAGACGGCGGGTGACGCGCCGGGTGGGTGGATCGTCGGTTGTGCGGCGGGGGTAGTCGCTGTGCCGGCGGGTCTTGCGGGGTGCGGTGCGGTCGGGGCGGTCACGGATGGCCAGGCGCGGGTCGCAGATCTCAAGGAGGAACGCGAGGAGTGCCTGTTCAGGGGGGGAAAGCCGCGGTCCCGATGGAATCGGACGCGGCGGTGAGGGCCCGACGGAAACTGATCCTGTCGGGTGGGGTGCCGGTGGTGTCGGCAGCGACGCCGATGAGGCGGGCGAGTGCCTGGTGGACGGCGAACAGGGCCCACATCTCCTGGGCGACGCCTTCGGGGTCCTTGCTGCGCAGGACGGGTCGGCCTTCACCGAGATCGGTCTTGTGGTGGCCGATCACGGTCTCGCATCCCCACCTGGTCGGGTAGGCGCGGGCCAGGTCGAGCATGGACCATTCCTCGGGGTCGAGCAGGTCGGTGACCAGACAGAACAGCTCTGAGCTGCTCTCGTCGCCGCCGGCGGTGGTGGAGTGCACGGTGTACTCGATCACCCGCATCGTCAGTGGTGGTCCCTCGCTTCCGCGGGGAGGTGTCAGCTCGGCGAGGTAGCTGCCATCGTCGAGGACGTGGACCGGGGCCAGCGTGAAGGTCGCCTTCGCCCGCCACAGCAGGTGCGCCCCGGTCGCCAGGACCTCGCCGGCGAGCCGGTGGGACAGGAAGTTACGGTCCGCCAACGTGAGCATGCCCGGGCCCAGCTGCCCCAGCAGGTCACGGGCCAGCGCCGGCTCGCCGGTGCTCCACGGGCCGAACGACGCCCCCAGCAGGGCACCGGTGGCGGCCTCGGCGGCGATGACCCAGCGAACCTTCGGGAACGGCGCCGGCCCACCGGCGTTCGACGGCCCGGGGAAGAACGCCCGGTTGGCCTGCGTGTCCGGCAGATCGCAGGTCGACCCGTCGATCTGCACCAGCCGCAGGCCGTGCAGGAACACCCCGGCCTGGCCCTCGACACCGACCGGCCCCGCGGCGTGCTCGAACAGCATCCGCACCGGATCCGACCCGATCCGTGCCCGCGCCTCGCCCAGCGACGGGCTTGCCGGCAGCGACCAACCCGCCCCACCCGCGGCCAACACAGCCGCCCGGCGCTGGAAGTGCAGCCCGCTGGTCAACCGGGCCAGCACCTGCACATAGCCACAGTTCCGGCCCCGGAACAGCCACAACGCCAACACGAAGTACACCACCAGCCACGACGGCAACAGCCGGCGGCGAACCTCCGCGGTGTCGGTCACCGCCAACACCCGGTCCACCAGCTCCGGTGGGTACACCCGCGTCAACACACCCACCGTCACCCGGTCCGGCAACCAGCCCTCCGGCGACAGCCCCTCACTCCCGTCATGCCCCACCAGCCAAGCCTACCCCACGACGATCACTTAACCTACGGCCATTGGGCCCTGGCCACCTTCCTCCCCGAGATCTCGCAACCCGCGACGTTCGTCCGGGACCGCCCCGACCGCGCCAGTCCCCGCAAAACCAAGAAAACCGGCGACTTCCCTGCCCGAAAACTCGGCGAACCCGCCGTGGTCACCGTCACCCGCCGCATCGAACTTCACTGCCTCGAACCACGACGATCACCTTAAAGCAGCGCTATTGGGTCGACTGGTCCTCCAAGTTTCGGTTGATCCCCCCTTACCCGGGCGACGGAGCGAGCGCCGGAGAAGAGCACCCGGCCGGCGGGTTTAGCCCGGCCGGTCCGCGCCGCGTTCAGCCCATCGAGCAGCCGGGCGCGGGCGGTGGCGACGTCGGCGGCGGACAGGTCGTGGAGGTCGATCCAGGCGCGGGTGCCGGCCAGGCCGAGGTCGAGACCGCGCGGGTCGATGATCATGATGGGGACTACCAGCCGCCGCTGGCCCGATATGTCGGCCGCCCACACTGCCTGCCATTCCACAGGCAGAGGTCAGGTAATCGGCGGACAGCACCCAAGATGTGAGAGCAGGGTCCACCGCGCACCGCACAGCCTCGCATCGAGACCAGGTCCGCCGCGTGACGCCCGCCGTAACGACGGCAACGCGCGCCGTCGGCGGGCTCGCCACCGCCCGAGTGGTGCTCGCCAACAGCCCCGCCGAGATCCAGGTCAGTGTCACGGCTGACGTGCCCAGGCTCTGGCAGGCCAGGTCGCACCTCGGCCCCTCCGAGGCATTTTTCGGGCATCCCGATGAGGCGTACCGGCCGCGGGGTCGGGCACAATCTTCCCAGAGGAGGTGGGCATGCATCCGCTGATCGAGACCAGGCAGGCGGAGATCCAGGGACTCTGCCGTCGGCTCGGCATCCGCCGCCTCGACCTCTTCGGCTCCGCGACCAGCGATGCGTTNGACCTCGACAGCAGCGACGTCGACGTCCTCGTCGAGTTCGACGCCGGCCGCGACGGATTCGACTACTACGGCACCTACTTCGCCCTCAAAGAGGGACTCGAATGCCTGCTGGGCCGTGCCCGCTTTCCAGGCAACCGGCTCAAGCGAGCCCTGTGGGCTTGCGGGTGGGCAGAAGCGCTGCCCTGGTGCCCTCGCCGAGGGTGCGGCGGTGGCAGCGGGCGTGTATGAGGCGGGTTGCGACACGTTCGTCCGGTGTGCCCGCGCCCCAGGCGATCAGCGCGCGCTTGCGGGTCGCCGTGCGGGTCGCCGCGAGCCACTGTTCCCACTCTTCGGGGCTCTGCGGCTCACGGTCGGCGTGCAGGAGCAGGCCCCGACAGACGGGGCAGCGACCATGCTGGACTTGGAGGAGCAGCGCGGACACACGAAGGCGGTCGGCCAGCAGGCGGTTCGAGTGTGGTCGGCGGGTTGCGGGCCGCCGACGTGCAGCCACCGGCTCGCGGCTTGCCAGCTACCGCCCCCGCGACAGCTCATGGTAGATCCCTACCTCGCTGAGGAAGCCGTGCAGGAGGCGTTCGTGATGGCCGCCGACCGATGGCCACGTGACGGCGTCCCCATTAACCCGCACGCCTGGTTGATCACTACGGCGTTGACCACCGGGGTGGTGTCGTCGTCCGGCGCGGCTTCGGCCACGTAGCGGTCGGCGAGCCCCCAGCACATAGGCGCCGAGAGCGTTGAGGCGTATCTCCCAGAGGCTGTCGGCAGCGTCACGCCGTGGCCGTCGAGTTGAGCCGGGATGATCGGAACAGATCAGAGTTCTAGTACGTCCGCCAGAGTCGTCCGGCGGCGCAGATAGCCGGTCAGTCGTTCGTCGCTGCCGGCACCGAGGGCAGCCAGCAGTCGGGTGAGACTGTCGAACGCCTCGGGGCCGAGAGCCGTGCGTAGATCGTCCTCGATGCGGCGGGCCGCGGCGCGGTGGGTGGTGAGGTAGGCCTGGCCGTGCAGGGTGAGCCGCACGGTGTTCTCGCGGCCGCTGGTCTCGGAGGGTGAGACCTCCAGGTAGTCCGACGTGACCAGGCGATTCACGATCTTGGCTGCGCCCTGGCGGGTGATGCCGAGATGCCGTCCTATCTGTGCGACCGTCGCGCCCGACGATCCGGCGCAGAAGCGGAGTACCCGACCGTCCGGGAATTGGCGCTCGAACCCGGCCGCGGCGAGTTGCTCGTCGAGGCGGTTCTGGTAGCCGACCCATGCCCGGCGCAGCAAGCCGCCGAGGGCGCTCCGATTCGCCGGACCAGCGGCGGCATCAGGCGTGGCCGAGGCATCGTCACCCATAGCGACCCCACCCCCAACTGTCAACCATGGTTGTGACTATAGGTCAGTACCTGTCCGCGCCTACGCCGGGTCGATTGACAACCATGGTTGCCGATTTGCGTCGCGTCGTCGATGCTCAGGCCTATGCGTCGGAAAGGTGCTTTCTCAGTCAGGTTCGGCTGGCCCGCGGCGTACGCGGTGCTCGCCGCCGGTCTACTCGCTGCGTGTTCCGTGAGCGGCTCGCCGCCGGCGGGGAGCGCGACCTCGTCGGCCCGGACCGGCCCCTCGTGGGCGGTGACGGCTACCCGGGAGCCGTTGACGACTGCCAGTGGCTCGGCGGTGTCGCATGACACCGAGGTCATGGCACTGGCCAGCCAGGGCGGTCGCCTGTTCGCGGCGACCGACCAGTGGGAGTACCCGGGCGCTCCCGCCGCTGGCCAGATCCTGGTCAAAGACGCGGCGGACGCTCCCTGGCGGGTGTTCGAGCAGACAGGGTCGCTTCGCGTGCAGGCCCTGGACTCGTTCCCCATCCCGGCCGACCAGGGCCTGGGAGCCGGGCACTCGCTGCTCGTCACGCAGGCGGTCGTGAACGGGCGTTCGGAGATCCAGTGGCTGCTCGACGGGGCCGGCTCGTTCGCGCCGGACGACGCGTTCGTCCTGCCGTCAACGGCCGCGGCCGTGCGGTCGTTCGGCGCGCACGAGTCGGCTGGCGTGTGGTCCGTGTACGCCGGCGCCGAACCAACCGGGATCCTGCGCGCGACGTGGTCGCCGATCCGGCACACGCTGGTGTTCGACCCGGTATCGGAGCTGACGGCCCCGCCTCCCAACTCACCCGGGCTGAAGACCCAGAAGGTGACCGGGTTCGCCGACTGTGGCGGCGCGCTCTACGTCACGATCAACACGACGCTCTATCGCCGCAACGACGGGGCAGTCCAGCCGGGAACCGCCCGCTGGGCCGCCGTCTATCAGGAGCCACCGGTAGGCGCCCGCAACAGTGGGCTGCGGGGGCTGACCTGTGTCACCCACGACGGCGCGCCAGCACTGCTGACCTCCACCGAGGGCGATGGTGATGCCTTCCGGTTCGACCACCTACCCGCGGGACAGGTCGGCGGCCCTGCACCCGGGCCCGGGCAGGCCGCGGCCGGTCTGTCGCCGGCGCTGGAATTCGACCCGGGTCCCGCGTTGCGCCAACTGCTGGCGGAGCAGGGGACGACGGTGCCGGCGACCGGCAACGGCTCGATCGACTACGTGATCGCCGCCTACAACAACTTCGAGACGATCGACGCCGACGGGGCCTCCCGCCAGTTCTTCGGCGTCGAGCATGCCTACGCCGGCGGTTGCCCGCCGAGCAGGACGTGCGGCCCGACGGCATCGCGCGCGGCGACTTTCGACGCCCAGGCCGTCTTCGCCGTCAGAACCGACACGGGCGGCACGCCGTCCTACGTGCTACGCGCCCTGGACGGGCCTGACTTCACCCCTGCCGGCCCGGTCGGCAAGCCGATCAGGTCCGGGCAGGCGTTCGTTGCGATCAGAACCATCAAGCGGTCGCCCTTCGACGCCGGCCGTATCTACTTCGCCGGCTATGACGCCAATTTCTATCCCGCCGACGGGACCGCCTGGGCCGCAAGCGCGCCGCTGACCGCCGTCGACGCCAGCATGAACGGAGAACGATCATGAAACTGTGGCGACGAGAGCACCACGACTCCGCTTCCCGACGCCGTCCCCGCTCTCGGCGGCGGCTGGTGGCGGCCACGGCCACGGCCACGGCCTCGCTGGCGCTGGCGGCGGGCGCCTGCGGCGGTTCGGCCGCGCCGGCCACAACGGCGAGCGCGGCCCGCCCGAACATCGTCTTCATCCTCACGGACGACCTGTCCTGGAACCTGGTCACCGACCAGATCGCGCCGCACATCACCGCCCTGGAAAGGCAGGGCGAGACGTTCGACCACTACTTCGTGACCGACTCGCTGTGCTGCCCGTCCCGGTCGTCGATCTTCACCGGCCTCCTCCCTCACGACACCAAGGTCGAGACCAACCTGTCCCCTGACGGCGGCTACGGGAAGTTCCAACAGGAGGGCCTCGCCGGCAGGACCTTCGCCGTCGCGCTGCAGGCGGCGGGATACCAGACCTCGATGCTCGGCAAGTACCTCAATGGCTACGGCGACCCCACCATCACCCCGACCACCGGACCCGTCCCGCGCGGCTGGTCCGACTGGCACGTCAGCAACACCACCGGCTACGCGGAGCTCAACTTCGACCAGAACGACAACGGCGTCGTGCGCCACTACGCCGGCCAGGACAACTACGGCGTGGACGTGCTCAACGCCGACGCCCAGGCGTTCATCCGACGCTCGGCCGGGAAGCCGTTCGCCCTGGAGGTGGCTACCTACGCCCCCCACCAGCCGTACACACCGGCGCCGCGCAACGCGGACGACTTCCCCGGCCTGACCGAGCCACGCGACCCGTCCTTCAACACCAACAACACCGACGCACCGGCCTGGCTCGGCCAACGCGCCCCTCTCGCCCCGTCAGTGCTCACGAACCTGGACCAGGCCTACCGCGAGCGTGCCCAGGCCGTCGAGTCCGTCGACAAACTGGTAGGCGACACGGAGGCGACGCTCGCCGCCGAGCACCTGCTCGACAACACCTACTTCGTCTTCAGCTCCGACAACGGCTACCACCTCGGCCAGCACCGCCTCGTCAGAGGCAAGCAGACCGCCTTCGACACCGACATCCGCGTGCCCCTGATCGTCACCGGGCCCGGCGTCCCCCACGGCCGGGTGATCTCCCAGGTCGCTCAGAACGTCGACCTTTACCCCACCTTCACCGACCTCGCCGGCGCCACCCCGGCCAGGCCCGTTGACGGGCGCAGTCTCGTCCCGCTGCTGCGCCCCGCGACGGAGCCGCCATCCTGGCGCACGATCGCGCTCGTCGAACACCTCGGCCAGGCGAGCGACCCCGCCGACCCCGACCACGAACCCGGCGGCAGCAACCCGACGACCTACGAGGCGATCCGGATCTCAGCGCCACACCTCGCGCACTTCGACGGGCCAGTCGAAGCGGTCTACGTGGAGTATAACGACTCCAAACACGAGATCGAGTACTACGACATCACGAAAGACCCCTACGAGATCAACAACGTCGCGGGCGCGCTCACCGGGGCGCAGCGCGCCGAACTACACACGGTCCTTGCCGGCCTCGGAAACTGCCACACCCAGGCCGCCTGCGCCGCCGCCGGTCTGCCGATATGACAACGGCCACTCCCGACCTGGATCTCGTCCCGGCTGGGCGAAGTCGAGCCTGGCCAGCAAGCCCGACGGCAGCACCGCACGCAACTGCGACGCCGCGTTCGACGGCGTCCCCAGGATCCGGCGGCACACCGCGTCATGAGGCGGGGACGAACACGACATGACAACACCCTACCGATACCCACCGGAGCACCCACTCCACCACGACAGTCAAGCACCGGCCCTGACCACTGCCCCGTCGCTCCTCACGACCACCCGCGGCTGAAACGGAACGCTCGACCAGGCCGGTCAGCTACGGCATCAGGCTGGCGGCGACCGTGCCCCCAACTCCGAGCAGGCCTCTCGTGCCCCGGCATCCGCCTCACCGACGATCGACAGGGGCTCGCGCAGGCGCTTCCACTTCAGCCCGGTCGCGATCGCCTCGACGCCACGGACCGCGCCGGTCGTGTCGCTGTTCCCATGGACGTAAAGGGCGTACGGACGACCCACAGTCGCTTCCAAGACCGGGTAATAGATCTGGTCGCAGCACCCTCGCCAAGGTAGGGGTCGGTGAACCGTCACGGGCCACCTCCTCGGGTCAGTGTCCGTTCGTGCTGAACCGTTCGGTCGCCTCGATGATGGCGTTCTGGGTCGCGGGGCTGCCCGTGTGGCCTGCATTGTCGATGATCTTCAGTTCCGCGTCGGGCCATGCCTTGGCGAGATCCCAGGCGGTCTTGAGCGGGCTGGCAAGGTCAAGTCGGCCGTGGATCAACACCGAGGGAATCCCGGCCAGCCGGTGAGCGTCGCGTAGCAACTGCCCGTCCTCCAGCCAGGCGTTGTTTGCAAAGTAGTGCGTGCAGATGCGGACGAAGGCCACGAGCGCATCGTCGGGTTTGCTGCTGTACTGGCCTGGCGCCCCAAGCGCTTCGTGCGCGATGACGGCGTCTTCCCAGGCGCACCAGGCCCGCGCCGCGGTGATTCTTATCGCCTCGTCGGGGCTGCCCAACAGCCGGTTGTAGGCAGCAACGAGACTGCCGTCCCAGTCGTCCTTCGGCACGGCGTCGCGGAACGCTTCCCAGGCGGCTGGCAGCAGGCGCCCGACGCCGCGGTAGAGCCAGTCGATTTCTTCGGGCCGGGTCATGGTGACTCCGACGATGATGATCTCGGAGACCCGTTCAGGGTAGCGCTCGGCGTAGGCGAGTATCAGCGTCGAGCCCCATGAGCTGCCGTAAAAGAGCCACCGGTCGATGCCGAGATGTTCGCGGAGCCTCTCCATGTCGGCGATCAGGTGCCGGGTGGTGTTGTGTTCCAGGCTGACGGTCGCGTCGCTGGCGTGCGGTCGGCTCTGGCCGCAGCCACGCTGGTCGAACAGGATGATCCGGTAGACGTCCGGATCAAACATCCTGCGGCTGCCGCGGCGCCCGCCGCTGCCGGGACCTCCGTGCACCCACAACGCCGGCTTGCCGTCTGGGTTGCCGCTGGTTTCCCAATAGATCTGGTTGTCCTCGCCTACATCGAGGAAGCCGTGCGCGTATGGCTCGATAGGCCGGTACGGCTGCCCCATCTGATGCTCCCTCCGATGCATCGCGCTCGCCGGCCAACTCCGCCAGGTACGCGTCGGCCTCGGCCTCCAGCGCGTCGGCCAGCATCCGTCGCGCGCTCTCGCACACGATCTTCGATCGGCGAGGGTGCCACCGAGTCACCGTCTTCCGCAACCGGCTGCGACTACCGTCAGCACGGGCATACCCTTCCCGACTGACGCGGCAACGTCGGCCTGTTTGAGGACCTGAACCGCGATCACCGGAAGGGTACACGCTCCCGGCTGACCCACAGACCTCAACCATCGCTCTCGTCGCCTGGCGCGATACCGTACGAATCGGGCAGACCCCGCTTCCGGTCGAGGCCGTGGGTCCACTCGGTGCGGCGTAGGGTCGGGCACAATGTCCCCGGAGGAGGTGGGCATGCATCCGTTGATCGAGGCTAGGCGGGCGGAGATCCAGGGACTCTGCCGTCGGCTCGGCATCCGCCGCCTCGACCTCTTCGGCTCCGCGACCAGCGATGCGTTNGACCTCGACAGCAGCGACGTCGACGTCCTCGTCGAGTTCGACGCCGGCCGCGACGGATTCGACTACTACGGCACCTACTTCGCCCTCAAGGAGGGGCTCGAGCGCCTGCTGGGCCGCGCCGTCGACGTAGTCAGCGTCACCGCCATCCGCAACCCCTACTTCCGCGACCAGGTCATGCGCACCAGGCAGCCCCTGTATGCCGCCTGACCCACGCAAGTACCTCTGGGATGCCGCGAACGCGGCCGAACTCGTCCGGGATTTTGCCCACGGCCAGACCTTCGCCGACTATCAGGCGAACGCGATGCTCCGCGCCGCCGTCGAACGCGAGTTCGAGATCATCGGAGAGGCCCTCAACCAACTCTCCAAGGTCGCCCCCGACCTCGCCGCCGCGATCCCCGAGCTCCCTCGAATAGTCGCTTTCCGGAACATCCTCATCCACGGCTACGCCACCGTCGACGACGCCCTCGTCTGGCAGGTACTCCAGGAGAAACTCCCCGAGCTCGAACAAGTGGTCCGCAGAATGCTGGCGGAAGACTGACCCGGCTGCACCGAGGTCGGCCCACCGCCAGGTGAAGCGGCCGCTGCTGCGGAGGCCGGTCTTGGGGTCAGCTGCGACCCAGATACTCACTTTGTGTGTCCGTACAAGCACCCCGGCTTACGCCAGCCTCTGGTCGCAGCACCCTCGCTAAGTGGTTGAGCCTGGAAGTCCTTTGGGGGTGCAGTGATTCAGCTGGGTTCGGCGGGGAGGTGGATGGTGCAGGCGGTGTCGAGGGCGTCCTGGGGGCT